>VSMY01000120.1 GCA_009773995.1 Oscillibacter sp.
GGGAATGTCGAAGCCGTCTTTTTCATACTTCGTCCCGCACACGGGGCAGACCTTGTCCGGCATGTCCGCCCCGCAGCCGTAGGAACCGTCCTGGATGAACTCGGAGTGTTTGCACTTGGGGCAGCGGTAGTGGGGCGGCAGGGAGTTGACCTCCGTAATGCCGGACATGTAGGCCGCCAGGGACGAGCCTACCGAGCCCCGGGAGCCCACCAGGTAGCCGTTCTCCAGGGAGCGCTGCACCAGCTTCTGGGCGGACATATAGACCACGTCGTACTTCCCCAAAATGCCCCCCAGCTCCACGTTCAGCCGGTCCACGATGAGCTGGGGCGGGTCCTCGCCGTAGAGGCGGCGGACCTTCTCCCAGACCAAGCGGTTTAAGTCCTCCTCGGAGTTCTCCAGCTTGGGGGGAAACAGCTCCTTGGGCAGCAGCTCGAAGGTCTCCACCTGGTCCGCAATGAGCCGGGTGTTGGACACCACCACCTCATAAGCCTTCTCTTCTCCCAGATAGGAGAACTCCTTCAGCATCTCGTCGGTGGTCTTGAAGTAGATGGGCAAAGCCTCGTTGGCGTCGGGGAATTTTTTCGAGGCCAGGAGGATATGCCGGAACACCTCATCCTCCGGCTCCCGGAAATGGACGTCTCCGGTGGCGCAGACGGGCTTTCCCAGCTCCTCCCCCAGGCGGACGATGGTCCGGTTGAATTCCCGCAGATCCTCCTCGTCCCTGGCGTCGCCGTTCCGAAGCATAAACCAGTTGTTGCACAGGGGCTGGATCTCCAGGTAGTCGTAAAAAGAGGCGATGCGTTTGAGCTCCTCCCAATCCTTGTGATCCTTAACGGCCTGGAACAGCTCCCCCGCCTCGCAGGCCGCGCCGACGATGATCCCCTCCCGGTGCTCCTTCAGCAGACTCTTGGGAATCGTGGGCACTCGCTTGAAGTATTTCAGGTTGGAAGCGGAAATCATCTGGTAGAGGTTTTTCAGCCCCGTCTTGTTCCGGGCCAGGAGGATGATGTGCTTGGGGAAGCGGTTGGACTTCTTCCCCAGGGGCCGCAGCTTCTCCATCTCGCCGTTGACGGCCTGGAGGGTGTGGACCCCCTTCTCGTGGAGCGTCTTCCAGAAGGGAATCAGCATATAGCCCACCGTAGCCGCGTCGTCGCTGGCCCGGTGGTGGTTGAAGGCGGGCAGGTCCAGGTGCTCCGCCACGATGTCCAGCTTGTACTTCCCCAGGCCCGGCAGCAGGTTCTGCGCCAGAATCAGGGAGTCGATATAGGTGGGATGGAAGTCCAGCCCCGCCTCTTTACAGCCTTTGCGGATGAAACCGATGTCGAACTCCGCGTTGTGGGCCGCCAGGGGCCGCCCGTTGACAAAGTTCAGGAAGTCCGCCAGGGCCTCCTTGGGCGGCGGAGCGTCCTTGAGCATCTCGTCCGTGATGCCCGTGAGGCCGATAATCTCCGGCGTCAGCCGCTTTCCGGGGTTCACGAAGGTTTGGAAGCGCTCCGCGATTTCCCCGTTTTTCAGCACCACCGCGCCGATCTCCGTAATGGCCTCCCGGTCCACCCGGAGGCCCGTGGTCTCAATGTCAAAGCAGACAATCTCCCCCTCCAGGGGCATGTCCAGGGGCCCGTGGACGGCGATGCGGTCGTCCACGTTGTTGATGAAATAGCCCTCCACTCCGTAGAGGACCTTGATTTTGTTCCCGGCGGCATGCCAGGCTTCCGGGAAGGACTGGGCCACGCCGTGGTCCGTGATGGCGATGGCGGGGTGGCCCCAGCGGATGGCCTCCTGGATAACCTCCTTGGTGTCCGTCAGGGCGTCCATGTTGCTCATCCGGGTGTGGAGGTGGAGCTCCACCCGCTTCACCGGGGCGGTATCCATCCGCTCCTCGTGGTCCGTCACGTTGATGTGCTGGGGGTTCAGCTGGATGTCCTTCCCGTCCCAGGTGGGTTCCATCTTTCCCTGGACGATGAGCCACATGCCGGGCTTCACGGCGCTCTCCAGGGCCTGAGCCTCCCTTGCGGTCAGATTTTTCTGAACGCTGACGGAACCGGTCCCGTCGGTCATGTCAAAGCTCAGCCGCCACATGCCCGGCCTCCGGGTTTCCCGGCACTCGAAGGAAAAAACCTTGCCGGAAACCGTGGCCGTGCCCATTTTCACATTCAGCGCCGACATGGGGCCGGGCTTGGCCTTGACGGGGTTCCCCATCAGAATTTTACCCGGTTTCTTTTTGGGAGCCGCCTTAGGCGCGCCGTTGCTCTGAGGAACGGGGGCGGCGGGCGGCGGCGGAGCCGTGCAGGCAATGTTCAGCTTCGCCTCCCGAAAGCCGTACACGGTTTTCAGCGTCTTCTCTAGATCATGGAGATCCTCCGGGCCCAGAGGGGCTTTCACGGTCATATCCAGTTGGATAGACCGCTCCCCCTGGTCGATGCAGCCATGGGTCAGCTCCGCCCCGGCCAGCCGGAGGCGGAGCTCTGGAAACGCCGACAGCTCGGCGAAAAATTCAAAAAACGGGATGTTTCTCGACATGGCGTCCTCTCTTGTGCATTTCGATATGGGGCCTCAGAGCTTCTCAATCTCCTCCATCAGCGCGTCCACCAGCCGCTCCTGGGGGACCTTGTACAGGATCTCCCCCTTGCGGAACAGTAGGCCCTCGCCCCTGCCTCCGGCGATGCCGATGTCGGCGGCGGCGGCCTCTCCGGGGCCGTTGACGGCGCATCCCATCACCGCCACGGTGATGTTTTTCCCGCAGTCCGCCAGCCGCCGCTCCACCTCCTCGGCAATGGGGATCAGGTCGATCCGGGTCCGGCCGCAGGTGGGACAGGCGATCAGGTTGACCCCTGTCTTTCGGAGGCCCGCCGCCTTCAGAATCTTCTTGGCGGCATAAATTTCCTCCACCGGGTCGGCGGTGAGGGTCACCCGGATGGTGTCCCCCACTCCCAGGCAGAGGAGGCCCCCGATGCCCATGGCGGACTTCACCAGCCCTAAGGAAGGCGTGCCCGCCTCGGTGACGCCCAGGTGCAGGGGGTAGTCCGTCTGTTCGCTTAAGGCTAAGTAAGCCGCCATGGTCAGCGGCACGTCGGAGCACTTGACGGAAAAGCAGATGTCGTCAAAGTCAAACCGGTTCAGCAGCCGGGCCTGTCCCAGGGCGCTTTCCACCAGGGCCTCGGCGGTGACGCCGCCGTACTTGGCCCGGAGCTCCTTTTCCAGCGACCCGCCGTTGACCCCCACCCGGATGGGGACGCCCCGCCGGCGGCAGGCGTCCGCCACGGCCTTGACCTTCTCTTCCCCGCCGATGTTCCCCGGATTGATGCGGATGGCGTCGACGCCCCGCTCTGCACAGAGTAGTGCGAGCTTATAGTTGAAATGGATATCGGCAATCAGGGGAATGGAAATCTGTTCCTTGATTTTATCCACGGCCTCCGCCGCCGCCTGGTCCGGGACGGCAACCCGGATGATCTCGCACCCGGCGGCCTCCAGGGCCTTGATCTGGGCCACGGTGGCGGCCACGTCGTCGGTTTTCGTATTGCACATGGACTGGATGGACACCGGCGCGCCGCCGCCTACCGGGACACCGCCCACCATGAGTCGTTTCGTCATGTTACGCCCCTCCCCGCATAAAGAGCTGACCAACGTCCTTCAAGGTCACCAGAAGCATCAAGCCCATGAGGGCCGCGAAGCAGGCCGCGTTCACCGCCGCCTGGTACTTCTCCGGCACCTTCCGCTTGAACAGCAGCATGGCCAGGGCGTCCACGGCCAGGAAGAAGATCCGCCCCCCGTCCAGAGCCGGGATGGGCAAAAGGTTCATCACCGCCAGGTTGACGGCGATGAGGGCCCCGAAGAAGGCGATGTTCTCAAAGGCGTCCAGGGCCGTCTCGGAGGCGTTCCCCACCTCCGTCATAGTGGAGACAATGCCCACCGGGCCGCTGACCTCCGAGAGGCCCACGTTGCCCCGGAGCAGCTGAATCAGGCTGAACCACACCTGCTGGACAAAGTCCAGGGTCTGGTATCCGATGAACTTCACCGTATTGAAAAACGTCGCCGGAACCCGGGCGGCGCCCACCATCAGGCCGAAGCGCCCCGGCTGGCCGTCATAGGTCCCCCGGTACAGGGGCAGGTCCTTTAAAACCACCTTTTCCCCGTCCCGGATAACCTCAATGTCCATGCCCTCCCCGTCGTTGAAGCGAAGAAACAGGGCCGCGTCCCCCCGGAGGTAGGTCCGCCAGCCGTCGATTTTGTAGAAAATATCGCCCTCCATCAGGCCGCTCTCCCCCTCCAGGGGGAAGCCCTCGGAAAACCCGGCCACCTGGTCCACGTAGAAGCCCGTGGCCGTGGCGAAGATACAGGCGATGACCGCCACCCCCGCCAGCAGGTTCATGAAGGACCCCGCCGCCAGGATGACAAACTTCTTCCAAAAGCCTTGGCGGACAAAGGAGCGCTCGTCCCCGGTGTCCCCGTCCTCCCCCTCCAGGGCGCAGAAGCCCCCGATGGGCAGGAGCCGGAGGGAATACCGGGTCTCTCCCGTCTCCTTATGCCACAGCATGGGCCCCATGCCGATGGAGAACTCGTTGACCCGCACGCCGCACAGCCGGGCCGCCAGGAAGTGGCCCAGCTCGTGAATGGCGACCAGGAAGCCGAAGATGAAAATGCCCGCCAGGACGTAGATAAAGCTCATGGAACCGCGCTCCTCGCTATCTCGCAAAATTTTTCAGCACCGCTTCACGAGCCGCGGCGTCCGCCTCCAGGATCTCCTGGAGACCGGGCCTGTGGATGACGGGTAGGTCCGTCATGGCTCGAGCGGTGAGGTCGAAGATGTCCTGGAAGCCGATGCGGTCCTCCAGGAACAGCCGCACCGCCTCCTCGTTGGCGGCGTTCAGCACGGCGCAGGCCGTGCCCCCCTTGGCCGCCGCCACCTCCGCCAGCCGTAGGCACGGGAAGGTCCCCCGGTCCGGCTCCTGGAAGGTCAGGGGCGGGCAGTTCAAAAGATTCAGCGGCTCCGCCGCTGACTCCGCCCGCTGGGGGTAGGTCATGGCGTACCGGATGGGCAGACGCATGTCCGGCGTGCCCAGCTGGGCCAGCAAGGCCCCGTCCCGGAACTCCACCAGGGAGTGGACGATGCTCTGGCGGTGGATGGCCACCTTCACGCGGGTCAGGGGCAGGCGGTACAGCCGCATGGCCTCGATAACCTCCAGGCCCTTATTCATCAGCGTGGCGCAGTCCACGGTGATTTTGGGCCCCATCTTCCAATTGGGGTGCTGCAAGGCGTCCGCACGGGTCTTCTTCGCCACTTCGTTCTTGCTCATCCCGTAGAAGGGGCCGCCGGAGCAGGTCAGAATCACCCGCCGGATCTCCCCCCGGTCCAGGCAGCCCTGAACGCACTGGAAAATGGCGGAGTGCTCCGAGTCCACGGGAACGATTTCCGCCCCCCGCTTCTCCGCCGCCTCCATCACCAGCTCCCCGGCGCAGACCAGGGTCTCTTTATTCGCCAGGGCGATGCGCTTGCCCTCCCGGATGGCGGCGAGGGTGGGTTTAAGGCCCACCATGCCCACCACGGCGGTGACCACCGTGTCCACCCCCGGCAGGGTCGCCGCCGTGGAGAGGGCGGAAACGCCGCCGTGGACATGGGTCTTTGTGTCCGCCAGGCGGACCTTCAAATCCTTCGCCGCCGCCTCGTCGGTCATGATGACCTGGCGGGGCTTGAATTTCCGGGCCTGTTCCTCCGCCAACGCCACATTGTTGTGGGCGGTGACGGCGGCCACCGTCAGCCCCAGCTGCTCCGCCACCTCCAGGGTCTGCCGCCCGATGGAGCCGGTGGAGCCCAAAATCGAAATCGTCTTTGTCATGTTTCCATCTCTATTCTATGGCAGTAAGCTGAAAATAATCTCAATTACCGGGGCCACGAACAGCACGCTGTCAAACCGGTCCAGCACGCCGCCGTGAGCCAGGAACAAATGTCCGTAATCTTTAATCCCAAATTCCCGCTTGACGAGGGAGAAGCTCAGGTCCCCAATCTGGGCCACTGCGCCGCAGAGAAGGGCCAGCAGGGCCATGGGGCCGTATCCGATGAGGGAGCCGCCGAAGAAGCGGTCCATGACCCACACGAACAAAAGGCCGCAGAAGACGTTGCCCGCCAGGCCCCCGATGGAGCCCTCGATGGTCTTCTTGGGGCTGACCTTGGGGGCCAGCTTGTGCTTCCCCAAGGTGAGCCCGGCGAAAAAGGCGAAGGTATCGCAGGCGAAGCTCAGAATGAAGGGCAGGAGGAGATAGGCCCGGTGGACGCCGCCGGCCTCCAGCCGGAGAAAGGACGCGAAGGACCAGCCGATAAAAAGACTGCCGCCCGTTCCCGCCATAATCTGGCTGAACTCCACCTCGCCGCCCTTTTCAATGGCGCTGAAAAAAGCCAGCAGGACTACCAGCATGATGATGACGGACAGGTGGTGGTCCCGGTCATAAATCCATCCCACCGTAACCGCAGCGGCTATGGTGCTCACACTCACCAGCTCACTCCGCTTCACGCCGCCGACACAACGCTGGAGCTCCATGCCGCCGATACCCGCCAGGAGGCACAGCGCCGCCATCATCACCCAAGGCGGCGCGGCCAGCACCACGTACAGCAGCGCCGGGATGCCCACGGCGGCTACCAGGATTCTTGATTTCATGGTTGTTCTCACCTTCCATCCGATCTTGCGGGGGAAACAGGCGATTGATAATCGCCCCTACGCACGTCGGTCTATCGATGGTCCGCCCATGTAGGGGCGGCAATCTGCCACCCGATCTCCCGCAAGGCACATTCGTTCCCGGTTCATTTCACCCCGCCGAATCTCCGGTCCCTGCCGTGATAGGCCGCGACGGCCCGGTCGATCTCCTTCTCGTCGAAGTCCGGCCAGAGGGTATCCGTGTAGTAAAATTCCGCATAGGCGCACTGCCACAGCAGAAAGTTGCTCAGCCTCAGCTCCCCGCTGGGACGGATGATGAGCTCCGGGTCCGGAATCCCGGCGGAATCCAGATAAGCGGAAAAGACCGCCTCGTCCAGCTCCTCCGGCCTCCGCCGCCCGGCGGCGCAGTCGGCGGCAAAGCGCCTCGCCGCCCGGAGAATCTCGTCCCGCCCGCCGTAGTTCAGGCAGACGTTGGCCTGGAAATCGTCACGGCTCAGATGCTCCGTAATCTCGTCCGTCTCCCTGGCCAGGGCCCGCAACTCCGGGGCGATGGGGGTCATGTCCCCGAAGAAGTGGAGCCGGATGTGGTCCCGCTCCATGGTGTCCACCGCCTCCAGAAGGTACTT
>VSMY01000121.1 GCA_009773995.1 Oscillibacter sp.
ATAGGGCTTTAAAAATTTTATAAAATTTGTGGAATGTTTGTATTATACGTGACCGCCCAATCGTCTATAATAGGGAAAGGACCCAACTACGACGGAAAGAAGAGAGACCATGAAGCACTTTATCTGGATGCTCTGCGGAATTTTTATTTCCGGGCTGCTGCTGGGGACCCTCAGTGCCTGCGGAGCGGACCAATTCAGCACATGTGTTATCACGACGGCCAAATCCTCCGCTCCGGAGGAGCCCCCCGCGCCTGCGGAACAGCCGGAGGAGGACCCGCCGGCCCCCAGGCCCGGGGCCTCCATCACCGCCGAGGAGGACGAGGCCCGGATGCTGGCCTACGGCAAGGCGCTGTGGGACATGTACCTGCTGGGTCTCCGCCCCGACGGGGAGGAGCTGGAGCGCGCCTCGGACCTGGGCCCCGCCGAGGGAAACCGCTTCGCCGTCATGGATGTAAACGGCGACGGGGCCGAGGAGCTGATCATCTGCTGGGACCAGGCCTGCATGGCCGGGATGCAGGGACTGGTCTACGCCTACGACGACCCCGAGGAGGAGCTGCGGCTGGTCCTCTCCGAGTTTCCCGCCCTGACCTTCTATGAAAACGGGACCGCGGCAGCGGACTGGTCCCACAGCCAGGGCTGGGCCGGGCGTTTCTGGCCCATTACCCTCTATCAGTACAGCCCTGTCAGCGGCGTGTATAAGGAAATCGGCAGCGTGGACGCCTGGGACCTGGAGTGCACCGAGGGAGACGAGACCCTGGCCGCCGCTTTCCCCAGCGAGGCGGACGCCGACGGGGACGGGCTGGTCTACTACATTCTCACCGGGGAGTGGTATCAAAACGACCGCACGCCCTCCGACGGGCGGCTGGACGGGCGGCTCTGGGACACGGACCCGGTGGACGGCCTGGCCCTGGAGGCGTGGCTGGACTCCTGCACCGGCGGGACGGAGCCCCTGGAGATTCCCTACCGGCCCCTGGAGGAAGTGAACATCGCCGCCCTGGGGTATCCCAAGCCGGAGGTGACATACCCGGAACCCGTTGGATGACCGATTGAGTATCAGAATATAAGGAGGAAATCATGATGAAAAAACTGCTGAGCGTCCTGCTGACCCTGGCGGCCCTGTCCGCCGCCCTGTGCGTCCCCGCCGCCGCGGCGGAGACCGCCGAAGAGACCCCGGAAGCCCCTGAGACGGCCCCCGCCTTCGTCCGGGTCTGGGGCAAGGTCTCCCCCTGGGAGGGGAACGGCATCTATTTGAAGAACGACAGCGGGGACGGCTCTTTGAACGAGGTGGTGGTCCACCCCGGCGAGGCCCCGGTGGTGGACGGGGCCACGGGCCTGCCCATGGATCTGAATACCGTCAAGGAGGGGGATGTCCTCTACGTCTGGACCCGGCCTATGATGGCCCTGAGCATGCCGCCCCAGGTCAGCGCCCTGGTGATCGTGGGGAACGTCCCGGCGGACGCCGCCGCCCCGGAGTTCTGCGAGATCGCCGGGCGGGCCGTGTCCCCCGCCCCCGGCGGCGAGGACAGGGGCAGATTCCCCCTCACCGGCGGCGGGGAGCTGGAGGTGACGGACAAGACCGTCTACACCCCCTGGCTGACCCGGCAGATGGTGCGGATGGAGGACCTGAACCCCGGCGACCGGGTTCTGGTGTGGAAGGACAAGGACGGCGCGGCGGAGAAAATCCAGCTGCTCCCCGGCGTTTACCAGGGTTATGTCTGCACCTTCGCCACCATGCACGACGTGCGCCTGGCGGTGAACGGCGGCTTTGACGCGGAGCGGGATCAGGATGTTCCCCAGTTCTCCGGCAAGCGGACGGAAAGCGGCGTCATGGCCCCCATCCGGGCCGTTGCCGAGGCCGCGGGGTACACCGTCTCCTGGGACAAGAACCGGGGCGCGGTGGTGTATAACAAGGATACCGAGGTGGTTTTCTACGTCTGGCCTGGGGACGACGTCCTCTGGACCCCGGAGCTGGGGGAGATGACGATCTCCGCCCCCTGCCTTAAGGAGAATGGGACCACCTACCTGCCCCTGGAGGACCTGTGCCTCTATCTGAACCTGTATCTGGCCCAAGGATAATCAAAAGCCCTCCGCCGGACGGCGGAGGGCTCTCTTATTATTCATTATTCAAACGTCAATTGGAACTTCGCGCCGGGGTCTCCGGCAAAGACGATGAGGCCGTCTTTGGCCAGCTTGGCGGAAGCGTCGTCCCAAAGGACGGAGGAGGCCGTGATGCCGCCCTTGGCGTCGTAGACCCAGAAACCGGCGTTCTCCGGCATTTGGACGGACAGGGTCTTCCCGGCGGCGTTGTCCCCCACCTTGTACCAGCGGGCGTAGCCGTCGGGCTGGATGGTGCAGGCGGCTTTACCGCCGGTTCCGGTGGAGAGGATGGGGACGGCGTTCATGTCCATGTAGACCCCGCCGTCGGACTGGTAGAGCCACAAGACCCCGTTTTTGTCCCGGCGGAGCTCCACATCCACGGCGTCCCGGCTGCCGGTGCCGGGAACCTGGACCACATGGCGGAGGTGGGTCTCATCCTCAATGCGCAGCGCGCCCACGTAGCCGGGGGCGCTTTCCACGGCGTCGCCGGGCTCCGCCACCTGGAGCAGGGTTCCCACCGCCGCGTACATCTGGGAGCTGTAGCGCTCGTTCATGGGCAGCACCGCGCCGCCCATGACGGCGTTCCACTTGGCCTGAACGGCGGGGTCGACGTTGTTTTCCGGCAGCTTCATGGCGGAGTAGCTGGAGGTGGGCAGATACCCAAGGCCGGAGAGATCCGCGAAGGCCCACTCGTAGAGATAGGTCTGGCCGTTGTCCTCCTTCACAAGGCGCAGGGCCGAAGCGCCCCTTTCGTCACGGAAGGTGCCGTCGCTGTGGTAGTAGAACATCCGGGGCGGGAAGTCCGGCATGGCGGGGTAGCGCATGGTCAGGGTCCCGTCCTCGCTGAGCTCCACCTGGTAGACCGTCAGGGAGCCGTAATAGCCCGCGCTGTCCAGCAGCTCCTTGGGCAGGGGGGCTTTCTCGGCGGCGGGGAGCCGGAGGCGGAGTTCCAGCACCTCCTCCTTCTCCCGCAGCACCGCCAGCAGCATCTGGCTGGCGGCCATCTCGTTATAGGTGGAGACGCCGCCGGAGCTGAGCACCGCCGCCGCCAGCTTGTACTCCGGCAGGACCACTAGCCCGGCGTGGTAATATTGGGTGTCGCCGCCCTTCACCAGGGCGGTGATGCCGTTCACGGAAAAGGGATACCACTCCACGCAGTCCCAGCCCAGGCCGTAGGACAGAGCGTCGGAGCCCTCCTCGTCGGGCCAGAGGCCCTTGGCGTACTCCGGGGCGGCCATGGCGTCCAGGGAGGATTTTTTCAAAAGGCCCTGCTTCGTCAGGGCCCCGCCGAAGGCGGCCAGGTCCTCCGCCGTGGCGTAGAGCCCCCCGGCGCCCACGACGCCCAGGCAGTCCTTGGGCAGGGGGCGCTTGTCCCCGGCCTGGTAGATGTCCGCCCGGCGGCTTTCAAACTGGTCGGCGGGGAAGTAGGTCTCCTCCAAACCGGCGGGCTTGAAAATTTCCGCCCGGAGGTATTCCTCAAAGCTCATGCCGGACACGGCCTCCACCACCAGCTCCGCCAGGGTGAAGCCGTCGTTGCAGTAGACGCTGAACGCGCCGGGGTCCGCCTTGAGCCGCTGGGAGGCCAGACGGTCCAGCAGCTTGTCGGTGGCGGCGGGGGTGGGGTCGCCGAAGAGCATGCCGCTGGTGAAGGTGGAACCCATGAGGCCCGAGGAGTGATTCAGCAGCATGCGGACGGTGACGTCCTTATACCGGGGGTCCGCCATCTTGAAGCCGGGCAGATAGCGGACTACGGGCTGGTCCAGGTCCAGCTTCCCGTCCTCCGCCAGCTGCATGACGGCCACGGTAGTGTAGATCTTGCTGACGGAGCCCGCGCCATAGACGGGACTCTCGGTGTCCAAGGGTTCAAAGCCCCCCTCCTCCTTGGCCCGCTGGGAGCCGGAGGAGACGATTTTTCCATCCTGCCACACGGCCCAGCTGGCCTGAACGGCCTGGCCGTAGGTCATGGCGCTGTTAACGGTGGCCCGGGCGGCCTCGTCCAGGGCCGCGTTCTCCGCCGCCGAGACGGGGAGGACGAGGCTCAGGCTCAGGATCAGGGCCAGCAGCAGGGCGCTGAGGGATTTGGTGTGTTGTTTCATGTTTTGTTTCCTTTCCCGCCCCGGAGGGAAACCGGGGCGCTCTTGAGGGTTGCGCCTTTAGGATACACCTTCCATTGGGGGGAATGTCAAGGGGGTATGTGTAAAAAGTGCGGATTTCGCCCTGAGTCACCGGGAGGGCAGCGAAAATTTATAAAAGGGCTTGCACTTTTTCATGAGCTGTGGTATATTGCATATGTTAGAGTAAGATGGAAGCTAAGGTAAGGAGTGGACCTCGGGTCCGCTCTTTTTGTTGGCGCTGCGGCGCCAACAAAAAGAGCTTAAAGTTTTTCAGCAAAGCTGAAAAACTTGTGATTGAGATGGTGCAGGAAACCCTTCCTTCCCGTCAACGAAAATCCTTCGTTTTAACAAGGGAGAACACTCTATGAAGAAGATTACCGAACTCACCGCGGAGCTGGCCGCTCCCGCTATTAAGGAGGCGGGCTGTACCCTCTGGGATGTGGAATACGTCAAGGAGGGCGGGGGCTGGGTTCTCCGGGTCCTTCTGGACAAGGAGGGCGGCGTGGACATCCTGGACTGCGAGGCCGTGTCCCGGACGCTGTCGGACCTTTTGGACGAGGCGGACCCCATCGAGGGGAGCTACACCCTGGAGGTGGGCTCCGCCGGGGCGGAGCGGGCCCTGAAGCGGCCTGGGGACTTTGCCTTATTTTTGGGCAGCCCCGTGCTGGTAAAGCTCTACCGCGCCCAGGAGGGGCAAAAGGAGATCCCCGGCGTCCTGACGGCCTATGACCCGGAGAGCGGGGCCGTCACCGTGGAGGCGGGGGGCGCGTCCAGGACCTTCGAGAAGAAGGACGTGGCCCTGGTCCGCCTGCGGGTGGAATTCTAACGCGTGTTATGATGGTAAAACGTATTTTTATAATTAAGGAGAATCGGCAAAGATGAGAGGCAAGAAGCAGAAGGAACCCGCCGGCATGAACCACGGGGAGATCTTCGCCGCCCTGGAGCTTTTGGAGCAGGAGCGGGGCATTCCCAAGGAGGCCATGCTGGAAAAGGTCATCAAGGCCATCACCACCGCCTACCAGCGGGACCACAAGGACGTGGAAGAGGAAAATATCGTCGTGGAGGCGGACGAGGAACACAAGGAGCTCCGTATGTTCATCCGCAAGACCGTGGTGGACGAGGAGGACTACGTGGACCCCTTCAACGAGATGTCCCTGGAGGAGGCCAAGGCCATCTCCGCCCGGTATGAGATCGGGGACGTGGTGAACATCCCGGTGGACAAGATGGAATTCGGCCGCATCGCCGCGGGAAACGGCAAGCAGGTCATCATCCAGGGCCTCCGGGAGGCGGAGCGGGGCAAGGTCTACGACGAGTTCAACTCCAAGCAGCACGAGATTCTCACCGGCGTGGTCAGCCGCATCGACCCCCGGAACGGCGCGGCCTCCCTCCGCATCGGCACCGGCGCGGAGTCCACCGAGGCGCTGCTGCTGGCCGGGGAGCAGGTTCCCGGCGAACCTCTGGAGGAGGGCATGCACGTCAAGGTCTATGTGGTGGACGTGCGCCACTCCACCCGGGGCCCTCAGGTGCTGATCTCCCGGACCCATCCGGGCCTGGTAAAGCGCCTGTTCGAGCTGGAGGTGCCGGAGATTTTCGACGGCTCCGTGGAGGTGCGGTCCATCGCCCGGGAGGCGGGCAGCCGCACGAAGATGGCCGTCTGGTCCCGGGAGGAGAACGTGGACCCCATCGGCGCGTGCGTCGGCCCCAGGGGCCAGCGGGTGGCCTCCATTGTCGACGAGCTCCGGGGGGAGAAAATCGACATCATCAAGTGGAGCGAGGACCCCGCCGAGTTTATCGCCGCCGCCTTGGCTCCCGCCGACGTGGTGGAGGTGCGCATGGCGGAGGAGGGCGTCAAGGCCTGCCGCTGCGTGGTGCCCGACGACCAGCTGTCCCTGGCCATCGGCAAGGAGGGGCAGAACGCCCGCCTCGCCGCCCGGCTGACGGGATATAAGATCGACATCAAGCCCCAGAGCTACCGGCCGGAGGAGGACGAGGAGTTCTTCGGCGCGGAGAGGCCGGAGGTCCCGGAAGCCGAGGCCCCGGAAGAAGCCGGAGAGGAAATTGACAATTGATAATTGACAATGGACAATGGGGCGGGCGCGGAAAATGGTCCGCCGGCTCCGGGTTCGGTGGGGGTGCCGGCTTCAGGAATGTCCCGTGACGGAGGGACGGCCCCCGCAAGCTCCTAATTGCCCATTATCCATTATCAATGATCCATTCGAGAAAGGGGGGACCCAAGGTGCCCAAGGTGAAAAAGATCCCGCAGCGCCAGTGCGTCGGCTGCCGGGAGATGAAGGACAAGAAGGCCCTGCTGCGGGTGGTCCGCTCCCCGGAGGGGGCGGTGAGCCTGGATTTCACCGGGAAGAAGCCCGGCCGGGGGGCCTACGTGTGCCCGGATGCGGCGTGCCTGAAGAAGGCCCGGAAGTCCCGGGCCCTGGAGCGGGCCTTTGAGACCGCCATTCCCCCCGAGGTTTACGACGCCATGGAGGCGGAGCTGGGAGGCGGGACATGAGCGGAAACAACATTTTGTCCCTGCTGGGCCTGGCCCTCCGGGGCGGGAGGCTGGCCGTGGGGGAGGAGCCCGCGGCCCTGGCCGCTAAGGCCGGACAGGCGCGGCTGCTGCTGACCAGCTCCGACGCGGCGGGAAACACCCTCCGCCGGGCGGAGCACCTGGCGGAGGAGGGGCGCTGCCTCTATCTGGTTCTCCCCTTTACGAAGGCGGAGCTGGGCGGGGCCCTGGGCCGGGGCAGCGCCGCCATCGCGGCTTTGACGGATTTAGGGCTCGCCGCCGCCGTGGCGGAGCGGCTGGCCCAGGCGGACCCGGAGCGCTACGGCGAGGCCGCCGCCCGGATGGCTTTGAAGCGCCGCCGGGCCAAGGAACGGAAGGAGGCTCCCCGCCGGGACCCGCCGAAACGAGAGCCTCCGCCGCAGGGGAGGGACCGCCGCCCCGGAAAACCCCGCCGGGAGGAGGGCCGCC
>VSMY01000122.1 GCA_009773995.1 Oscillibacter sp.
AGCATGGCTCCCAGCGCCGCCAGCAGAAACGCCGCCAATCCAAAATAAAAATTCCCGTTGTCGCTGGCATAGCGTTCCAGAGGATTCAGGGATATCCAGAGGCTCTGGAAAAAGCCTTCCATGACCTCGGAGTTTTCCATTGAGGTCATGCCTCCCACCAGAGACGGGCACATCCACACGCCTAAAAGCAGAAAACCCGCCCCCATGGCTCCAATCAGCGGCAGGACAACGCCCCTGCGTCTGACAATGATCCGGTGAAGCAGGAAATAGAGCAGCGCGCCCAGGGCCACCATGCCGCCGTATCCAAGATGGCACAGCGTAATCAGCGCGAAGCTGAACGCCGCCCCCAGCAGACAGGCCCGGCGGGGTCGCTCCATGCAGGAGCCGCAGAAATGAAAGAACAGGGGCAGGAACACCATGCTCAGAGACCGGGCAAGGTTGCCCTCTAAAAACAGGGCGCACAGGTTGTTGGGCATAAAAAACCACAAGGCTCCCACGGCCGCCCCCAGCCAGGGGCGGCCGATTTGAAACCCGATATACAGCCAAGACAGCGCCCCCAAAAAGCAGATCATGCCCACAAAAATCAGGTAGCCGTTCAGCGGGTCGCCGCCGGACAGCGCCTGGCAGAGGGCCATGAAATAGGCCGGAAGCGGAGCCCAGTAGCGCAGCAGCTCCACCCCGTTATACCACATGGGATCGTAAGAAGGCCACCAATTGCCTTCCAGAACGGACCGATAGACAAAGTCTCCCCGGTAGACGTGGTACATGGTGTCCGACCCGCTGGGATATGTGCCGTTTCCGCACACCCACAGCACCACGAAAACGGAGATCGCCAGATAGCACACCGGAGCCAGCAGAAGAAGCACGCTTCCCCGTTTCATCTGTTTCAAGTGGAAGAGCCTCCCCCTTCACCCAAAATGGTATTCAGCACCGCGTCAATGGCGTCCTCCAGGGCGTCTTTTTTCGGCGCCGTCCCGCCGGAGGCGGGAGCGTTCTCCTCTTCCGGGATGTGCAGGATGTAGCTTCTGGTGGGCGTTTCGCTGGCCTCCACCTGGATCAGGATGCCGCCGGTCTCGCTAATGATTCTGTGAAACTCATTGGCGAAGTATTCCGTCAGGTTTTCCAGCGTGGGCAGGATGGCGTCAAAGGGCGGGATCTCGTTCATGACCTGGTTCTGGAAACGGGTCATATAATCGGAGATTCCCTTTTCAAAGGTGCTGAACTCCACAAAGGAGCTGCGCCCATAACGGATGCTCAAGGTGAACTCCCAGGTATGGGGGTGGGTCTCTCCCTTATGTCCGTTGATGATGATGTAATGCTTGGCGTTCAGATAGAATTTCAGCCGGTATTCCCGGTACAGTCTCACCGCCACGCGCGTCACCCTCCCTTCACAGCGCCGGCGGACGCGGCGCTTTTCCGCCGTTCCGCCGCGCTGGACAGCAGCAAAAATTCCTCCAGGCTCACGTCGTCGCTCAGCAGCGACATGGCGCTGTCAAGCGCGCGCTCCAAATCACACTGGACAAACAGCAGCCCAATCACGTTATCGTCCAGCGTAAAGCGGAGCACCGTCCGGTCCAGGGCCACGCTGGCCAGCGCCAAAAGCTCCCGGGTCGCCGTCTCCCCGGAGCAGCGCAGCAGGGCCAGCGACAGCGGATATGCCTTCCGCGCGCGAAGCTTTGCAAGGAAGGCGGGCAGCGCCTCCTTCGACCAGAGGCTCCGCCGGGTATCGTGGAGGTCCCGCTCGGAGAAAAGCTTATTCATTCTGTCAAGGCTTTGATTCAGCGTCTCCATAGCCTCGTCCTGCCGGTCTCCCCGCAGCTGAAGCTTCCGGACCTTTCCCGCCAGCAAAACCGGCACAATGATGAATAGCAGAAGAATGCCCGCCGCCAAGGTGCAGAGCTCCGTCTTCGCTCCCAGGAAGACATTATTGTCCAGCAGCACGCTCCGGTTGGTCAGGAGGCACAGCCGGTATACGTCTCCCTGATACTCAAAGGCCGCGCCGGAAGCCACATACTCCCTATCCTCTATGAGGATATCCGCGTGACTGACGCGGTCCACCCGGATGCCCTCCAGGAAACGCCTGGCGCTGTCCGAGACATAGTAGGTCGCCGTCGTAAATCCCTTGTACTTGTTGGTCTCCAGCACATCCTTCACAAACAGCATGTCCTGCTCTCTGGAAAACGTCCAGTATTTATTGGAAGAGGCGTCCATCGCGCCGAGAATATCCTCGATCTCCACCTGGTTCTTCCCGTCCCGCTGCAGGCGGATTTGGTCCAGCACCAGCTGAACATAGCTGTCCTGCTGTACGGCGCAGACCTCCACCAGCCCCGCTTCATACCGGGTCAGCTGGAACCAGGTCAGCGCTCCCGCGCACAGGGACGCCAGCAACGTGCACAGAAGGGTCACGCCTACAATGGGATGTCTCTTTTTCTTCCTTTTTTCACGCCGCTTTTCCATGCCGTGATCTCCTTGCTTCTCCGCGCGTTCTCTTTCCGGCGCGCGGGCCGCGGTTCATTCCCCGCTCCGGGAAGCGGCCGGTTCAGCCGCCGGAGGGTTTACAAAATTCTCTGTGTAATAATCGGAGCGCTTCCCCAGTTCCCGGTTCAGCCAGTCATACCCTTTGCGCTCCAGCAGCGTATCGGCGTCTGAGAACAGGTCTGTCCCCAGTCCCAGCCGGTCTCCTTCAATGTCAAAACCCAAGGCGCTTAAAATTGTGGGAAACATGTCCATGGCGGTAAAGCTCCTGGACTTTTCGCTGCGCACCCAGGTTTTCGCCGGGTTGATGAAGCAGTCGTACACCGTCCTATCGTAATAGGAAACCCCTTCCACCAAAAAATCATCCATTCTGGGATGATCTCCAGTAATGACAATGGTGGTATTTTCGTAGAAATCCTGCTGCTGGCACCATTTTATGAATTCCGTCACGATGCGGTCATTGCAGTCCACCACTCTTGCCGTCGCCGCATCGTAAGCGTCTCCGCACCACTTGCACTCAAAGCCCTTGGGCGCGTGAAGGTCCGTTGTCAGCATTGTGAAATTGAAGGGTTTCCCTTCCGCCGCCAGGCCGGAGAGTTCCTCGCGGGCAATGTCGAATAGGACTTTGTCCTCGATTCCCCAGTTGACACAATAATCCTTGGGGACATAGCCCAGCTTTTTCGCTGTGCCGTCGCCGAAGATACGGTAATTCCCATGCTTTTGGAAAAAGGTGTCCCGCCGGCCGAAACGGATGTTTGACCCGCATAAAAACATCTGCGTATATCCGTTGTCCTCCAATATATCTCCCAGGTTCTTCACTCCCGGCAGAAATTCTTCCGTTTTCATGATCTGCTCCTCGGATAAAGAGGATTGAAGAAAGGGGACGCCGCACATCGTGGACACCAGTGCTCCCACGGTCCAGGTGCTCCCCGTCGTGCAGTGAAATCCGCCCAAGCCGTCCACATCCCCGAAGCTCAGGTACTCCCCGGCCAGGCGGGTGAGGTTCGGCATGTAGTTGACGCCCTCCTGCCAGCCTCCGTCCTCCTTGGAGGCGTAGGTGGTTTCCAGGCTCTCCACATAGATATAAATCAGGTTCCTGGTCGGTCCCTCCGCCGTAACGGCCACCTGCCGGGGATCCACATACTCGTCTTCATAGAGGGGCGTTTCAGCCCCGGCCGTCTGGTAATAGTCCAACAGGCCATAGGCGTGGTTGCCATACACCACGCCCATCAGCAGCACCGCCACGCCGCAGAAGACGCCGCAGGTATGCATCGCCCTCCAGGCGCCCCGCCGCTTTCCGTTCCTTCTGAGACGCCGTCCGACGGCCGCGTCGGCGAAGGCCAAAATTACGCAGACCGCCGCCAGCACGCCCATAGGCAGAGCGAATCCCCTCAGCACCTCATTTCGCATCCCCGTCCCAGTTCCCTGCAGGGGCCCTTGAAGCGTATTGAAGATTTCCGTGATTTCCACATGAAAGGCGCTTTTCGACCAATAGACCAGCAGCAGCAGTCCCAGCCCGAAAACCGTCAGCAGTCCTACGCTCAAATACCAGAGCACGCCGTAACCCTCCGCGGTTCCGGCGGGTCCCGGCATCCGGTTTACCATACGGCGCACCCGGCGCAGCGCCTGAAGCGGACGGGAAGCGTCCTCTTTGATAACGCCGGTAAAGGCGTTCCGCTCCTCGCTCAAATCCCGCTGTTTCCAGGCGCTGTCCGTCTGGATGCTGTTGATAATCCCGGCGACGCGGATAAAGAACACGGCCAGATTGAAAAACGGCAGCAGAGGAACGCACCACCAGCGCCTCAGATAAAACCGGCGCAGCGGCGGATCCATCTTCAGGAAAATCGCCACCGTGATAAAATAGAAGACGCCTACCGCGATATAGAGCGCGAAAATCATTCCGGTAGACCAGAGAATTACCTTGGTGGAATACTGCATGCACATCATGCAGATCAGCGCCAGATACCAGATCAAGCGGGGAAACGCGAAGGTGTGATCATACAGCAGGGTTTTGACGTTGACGTCCTTCAGGACACGGCCCAGACGAAAGTCCTTATTCAGAAACATCCGGGCGACCTCCAGGCTTCCCCGCTGCCACCGCTGCCGCTGGGTATAGAGCTTGTTGACGCTTTCAATGGGGTCTACAAAAAAGAGGGCGTTTTCACAGATCTCCACCCGCTCGTTCTGCAGCTCCCGCATCTGGAACGTGATATGCGTATCCTCGCAGACGGTATCCGTGTTGTACATCCGGGATTTCAAAAGGGAAGACTTCCGAAACGCCGAAAAGGCGCCGGAGAGCGTATATACCGCGTTCAGCTCCGAGGCGTAGCTCCGCCCCGCCAGGAAGGCCTGGGCATACTCCAAAAACTCCAGATTCCGCAGCAGGCGGGAAAAAAGACCCCGGTAGGAGCAGATTTTCTCCGGTCTGGTGAGAATCGCGCCGGTCATGCAGTTCACATCCGGGTGGGCCTCAAACTTGTTCACCATATTGGCCAGGGCGGTCCGCTCCAGCACGCCGTCGCTGTCCAGATTGATGATGTATTTTCCCTCGCTGTTGTAAAGCGCCAGGTTCATCGCCCTGGACTTGCCCTGTTCCGCGTCCATCCACTGCATGCGCAGATCCGGAAAACGGGCCTGGCATTGGGCAAATATGGAAAAGCTCTCGTCCTGACTCCGGTTATTGACCAGAAAAACCCGGATGCTCTCCTTTGGATAGGTGCTGTTGTAGATGGATTCGATGCACGCGGACAGCGTATCGGCGCTGTTGTACACCGGAACAATCAGGGAAATCTCAGGATAGAGACTGGGCCTGGGAGGCGCCGCAATCCCTCGAATTCGCCGCTTCAGCAGTATCATAACGCTGCCGAGGGAGGGCAGAATCTCCATCAGCACCGGAATGATAATCCAGGCGCCCCAGAAGACAAAGGAATTAAGAATTGTTTTTAGGAAGTTCATAACTAAAACGCCCCACCTTCATTTGAACCACCTGGGGCTTTGTAAACACGTAGAAATAAAGCCACACGCTGAGGAGGTAAAACACGATACGTCCCACGAATGTATGCATGATATAATAGGCGTCCATACCCAGCAGATGGACGGACCAGCAGATCAGGGTAATCCGCAGGGCGTTGCACGCCATGATGTAGGCAAAGCCCAGCAGACCTATCAGCGCCTTTTCGCTGGCGCGGTACACGTTGAAAAAGGCCAGCAGGGAGAGAAACGCCATGATCTCTATGACGCCGGAGCACTCGAAGTCCACCTGGAGCGTGACGGAGCTCTCCGCCGCGGGAATATAGAGAATTCCATACTTGAAATACGCCGTAAAGGCCCCCGTCAAACGGCCCGCCACCCCGGCTATCGCGCAGACATAGCGCGCCAGAGGCCGGGTCAGCCAGGGCCGCACGCCCACCATCATCAGGATGAAGAGCCCCATGCTGCCCCAGAGGAACCGCCAGGCGTGCAGCTCCGCCCGTCGGAACACTCCCAGGAGGTAGAGCCACAGGGCGGCTATTGCCAGCAGAAGAATGGGATTCACGCCGCTCCGCCTCTTTTCTTGCGCCGGAAAAGCACCCCGGCCGTCATGCCGCAGCAAAGCGTCACGCCCAAAAGCGCCCCGGAGGAAGCCCCGGAAATCGTAATCCAGTCTCCAAACCGGCCGAACCGCGCCTCGATGGTGCGCAGGTCGTTCACCGTGCAGCCCTGACATTCCGCTATCGCCTTCAGGTCTAAATCAAACTCCATCTCATCGCGGATCCTGTTCTCGTCTATGGTTACCTTCATTGTTCCGAATATCGGTTTTTCCGGATCGCCCAAGGTGCGTCTGTCGCAGATGAGAAACGTATGTACTCCGGGCTCCAGTCTGGTAAACTCGTTAACGTCACGCCCGTCTTCCGTGATCATATGGGGGTAGAAATTTCCCTCCTCAAAAAAGCCTTTGAACTCCCGGTCGCCGTTAAAAGCGATGTCGATATTCGCCAGGAAATCCCCGCCCCAGGAATCCAGATGCTCCGGCATGGTGGTCGCCACATGCCCATAGAGAGTGCCGTCCTCGAAATACAGGGCCCCCTGGCTGTCCGTGTCCTCGGCCTGGCTGCCGGGGGTGGCGTATTCAATGATGCTGTGGGGGTAGGCAATCCAATCGTCGTAGGCACCGTCAATCTCAATTCCGGTAAAGCTGCCGGCGGTCCCGCCGCCGCCCTGCAGATTGGAAACCCCGGAGATGGTGGGCTCCTCCAGATAGAGGCCGAAAGACACGGTCTTCTGGTAGTACGGCAGCTCTCCGGCGGGAATCCGAACCTCCCACTGCATGCCCACGTGACGGGCTTCCGCTCCCTCTACGCCATAGACGGAGCCTCCGTCTTCCTTTTTCAGCTGGAACTTCAGCGCCCGTCCCAGGTCCGTTGTGATCACATAGTTGCCGGTGCTGTGGGACCCTGCCGCCGCCGCGTCGCCGCCCGGCGTTTCTTCGATGTATATGTAAAGATCGCCGTCAAAGATAAAGGCCGTGCTTTCCAGGTTGTTATTGATGGGATTGGAGTCCCGGATAGGGACCTTCCCTACTGCGTCCCAGTCGGAGAAATCCCCGTCGATGACAATGCCGCGGTAAACGGGCTCTTCTTTGGGCAGCTCCTGCCCGTCCAGCACCGGAAGGCTGGACACAGGCACGGGCTGACCCGCCCCGCC
>VSMY01000123.1 GCA_009773995.1 Oscillibacter sp.
GGGACGGCGCGGGGGGCGTCCCCTGGAATGTATGTCGAAGGAGACCCTATGGAAGAACAGCTTTTGACGGCCTGGCTCTGCTTCTGGCTGGCCGTCCTCGGCGCGGTGTTCGGGAGCTTCCTGGACTGCGCCGCCTCCCGCTGGGCCGGAGGGGACCCCCATCCCTTCGCCGGGCGGTCCCGGTGCGCCTCCTGCGGGCACGTCCTGGGGGCGCGGGACCTGGTCCCGGTGTTCAGCTTCCTGGTCCGCCGGGGGCGGTGCGGATACTGCGGGGAGAAGATTCCCATAGAGTGCCTGATTGCCGAGCTGGCGGGAGCGGCGGGGTTTGTCTGCCTGGGCCTCCGCTTCGGCCCCAGCCTGGAGCTGGGCCAATGGCTGGCCTGCGCCGCGCTGCTGCTGGCCCTGAGCCTGACGGACCGGGCGGCGCGCGTCATCCCTGACAAGCTGCTCCTTTTGCTGGCGGCAAACCGGGCCGTCTGGTTCTTCGTCCTGGGCCACGGGGTCCGGGAGGTTTTGGAGTCCGCGAAGGCCCTGGCGGTCCCGGCGGTTTTGCTGGCCCTGGTGCTGGGGATGGAAAAGCTCCTGGGCCGGGAGGCCATGGGCGGCGGGGATATCAAGCTGCTGTTCGTCCTAGCGCTGTATTTAAGCTGGGCGGAGCTGTTTTTAACGCTGCTGGCGGGGTGCCTGCTGGGCCTCCTCTGGGCGGCGCTGACCGGCGGGAAACGGGGAACCGCCATGCCCTTCGGGCCCTTCCTGGCCCTGGGGGCGATGCTTACGGTGTGTTGCGGCGGGCCGGTGCTGACTTGGTACTTCGGCCTGTTTTGAGAGGAGGAACGTATGGGAAAGACGCGGCTGGGTTTCGACATCGGCAGCAGCAGCCTGAAAATCGCGGTGCTCCGGGGAAACGAGACCCGCATTGAGGAGGTCCGCCTGCCGGAAAATATGGTGGACGGGACGGGAACGATCCTCCTGCCCCACGCTTTCGCGCAGTTTTTGAAGCAGACGAAAAAGGAGCTGTCCCTTCCACGGGGACAGGCGGCGCTGGCGCTGCCCCCCAGCCAGGTGATCTGCCGCCTGGTGACCATGCCCCGGATGACCACGGAGCAGCTTTTGCTGAACCTGCCCTATGAGTTCTCGGACTTCATCCAGGGCGTGGCGGACCAGTACCACTGCGACTACGCCGTCTGCGCCTCCGCCGAGGGGGACGACGAGACCCAGGGCGTGCCCATGATGGCGGCGGTGGCGGCCAAGCAGACCCTGGCGGAGTATACGAAGATGTTCGCCCAGGCGGGCATCCGGCTGAAAACCGTTCTGCCCCAGGAGATGGCGCTGATTCAGCTCTGCCAGGCCCGGGGCGCGGGAGCGGACGAGTTCTGCTTCGTGGACCTGGGGCACCAGTTCACCCGGATCACGGTGATCTGGCGGGACCGGGTCCAGGCCACCCGGCAGATCGCCCTGGGCGGGCGGAATCTGGATACCATCGTGGCGAACGAGATGGGGGTGGACCCCTTCCTCTCCAACACCTATAAGGCGGCCAATTTCCAGAACGTCCTCACCCTCCCCGCCGTGGCGGAGGTGTGCGAGCGCATCGCCGTGGAGATTTTGAAGGTCATCAACTTCTACCAGTTTACCTACCGCTCCAGCAATCTCAGCGGCGTGTACCTGGTGGGCGGCGGCGCGGCCATGGACCTGCTGCGCCAAAGCATCGAGAACACCGTGGGCCTGCCCCTGCTGGACCCGGCGGACCTGCTGCCGGAGGCCGGGGCCGCTTCCGCGGGCATTTTCGCCGCCGGCGCGGCCATGGGAGGGAACTGAAATGAGCAGACGAAACGCGGCCTATCCCGCCAAGCGGTCCATGAACCTCTTCTACAAGCCGGACCGCACCACCAAGCCCGCCACCATCGCGCTGTATGTGCTGTTCGTGCTGGTGTGCCTCCTGGGGCTTGGCAAGTTCCTGGTTTACGACGTCTGGGTGGAAACTGTGGAGGCCCAGCAGGCCCTGACGGCGGCGGAGGCGCAGCGGGACAGCCTCCTGCTGGAGCTGACGGACTACAGCGAGGTATGGGAGCGCTACAGCCGCTACTCCGCCACGGAGGAGGAGCGGAGCCTGATTGACCGCATGGAGGTCCTGGCCCTGCTGGACGAGGCCGTGGGGACCACGGCCTCCATGGACGCCGTGGCCATCGGTGGCGACATGGTTCAGCTCCAGTTCTCCGGCGTGACCCTGGCCCAGACCGCTCAGATTGTCAAGGCCCTGGAGGCGTCTCCCATCGTGGCCTATACCATGGTGAACACCGCCTCCACCACCCAGGCTGAAGGCGCGGACGACAGCGCCCCGGTTCAGGCCGGCGTGCTGATTCAGCTGCAAAAGGAGGCGTCAAAGGGATGAGAAGACAACTGACCACCCGGGAGTGGATGCTCCTGGCCCTGCTGGGCGTCATCCTGCTGGTTAGCGGCTACATGCTGCTGTTCTATATGCCGCAGACCGCGGAGCGGGACCGCTGCCTGGGGGAGACGGAAGCCTGCCGGACGGAAATCGAGGCCGCCCAGCTCCGCCTGGAGGAAAAGCGCCGGATGGAGCGGGAGCTGGAAGCGCTCTTCTCCGCCGAAACGCCGCCCCTGAGCATCGCGGATTACGACAACCTCCAGCCCGTCATGTTCGAGCTGAATTCCATTCTGGCCTCTGCGGAGGACTACAGCCTGTCTTTCAGTACCGTGGACGCCTCCCAGGCCATCGTCCGGCGGAGCATCTCCCTGTCCTTTACGACGAGAACCTACGAGTCCGCCAAGGCGGTGCTTCAGCAGCTCCACGACAGCGCCTTCCGCTGCATGCTGGACAGCGTGAATATAACCGTCGGCCAAGGGGAGCAGGACGCCGTGGCGGTCAGCGGAACGATCGTTTTCTTCGAGTATCAGGCGGAGCCGCAGTCTCCGGCAGCTTGAACGTTCAATCTATAAAAGCGGGACGCGCTTCAAAGGCAGGGCTGAGAGGGAACCAGCGCAAACAGAGGAACAGGAGGCCGGTCTCCTGTTCCTCTTTGAATCTGCGCGTTCAAGCCTCCGCCACCGGCAGCATGCAATCCCGGCAGAGGATATCGGCTTCCGCTCCGCACTGGTACGGCCCTGTGTGAGCCGCGAGAAATTTTAAGGAGGACAAAACGCTTGAGTCTTCAATATCAGCATCTGATTGACCTCACTACCGCAATCTGCATGTTTGTGGTGGTGTTCATATTCCTGATCCTATTTGAACCGCGCTGCCCCAAAAAGATCTACTATGTCTCGCTGGTATCTTTTATGGCCCTTTGGCTTGGGGGAAATCTTTACATCCTGCTGGTGCACGGCCTTGAGGTTCAGGAGAAATACACCCTCTTTACCACCACGCTGCCCAGCCTGATCTATTTCTGGATTGTGGCCAAAAACCGGGGCGGACGCTTTTTCTTTACCTTCTGCATGGTGGATACGGTGATGATCTGGGTCATGATGGTCACGGGCCTTATCGACCACGCTGCGGGAGGCGAGGGATTTGTAACCTGTGTCCTGCGGCTCGCGGCATTCCCGATCATGCTGGCCGCCGCGTGGCGTTTTGCCCGCAAGCCCTACCTGGCCCTGCTGAACACCGTGAGCCGCGGCTGGTGGCTGTTCAGCGCCATGACCGGACTCTTCTACGTCTCATTGACCATTGTGGGAGGATTCCCAACCAGCCTTCGCTCGCGTCCGGACGCCGTGCCCGCCGCCGTGATGATGCTGATCCTTCTGCCCCTAACCTACGCCACAATTTTTATTGTGCTCCACCAGCAGGACAAACTGTTCCGCACCCAGGAGCGCCAGCGGGTATTTGAAGCGCAGGCCGTCATGATGAGCCACCGGATAGAGGACATTCGCCGGGCCGAGGACGCTATGCGGATTGAGCGCCACGATATGCGGCACCAGCTCCAAACCGTGGCCTCTCTTGCTCAAAAGGGGGATACCGCCGCATTGCTGGACTATATCGGCAAGTCCCAGGAGAAACTGGATTCCATCGCGCCCAAGCGTTATTGCAGCCATCCCATCCTGGACGCCGTTTTAACCAACGCGGCAACACAGGCGGAGCAGATGGGCATTTCCCTGGAAATCACAGTCGCTTTGCCGGAGGAGCTGCCGGTCGACGCCCTGGAGCTTTCCATTGTCTTTGCCAACGCCCTGGAAAACGCGATTCAAGCGGTTCGGAACCTGCCGGACGGCCAACGGCTCATTGTCTGCAAAAGCGTCGTGTACCCTCGGTTTATCATCGAAATTTCCAATCCCTACGCGGGAAAGGTTTCTTTCGACCAGCGGGGATTCCCCATTACAGACAAGCCGGGACACGGCGTCGGAACCCGGAGTATTGTTGCCTTTGCGGAAAAGTATCACGCACTCTGTCTTTTCCGTGCGGAAGGCGACTGGTTCAAGATGCAGATAGCCGTGTAAGGGCATGGTGAAAGCCGACATATAAAAAGCGCCTGTTGAGGGCTTTCCTCAGCAGGCGTTTTTTATAAATTTCTTCGGCTCTTCATGCAGGAATATCATACTTTCCTGCACTGGGTACCGGACCTTCCGATTGCCCGCGTTTCCTTCCTCGGCGCAGCCTCCGGAACAGCCCGGCGGCTGTCCGTTTCGATTGGGCGGAGTCCTTTTTCAGCGCCCGCAGTGGAGGTTGCGCCACTCCCCGGCGGATACGCCCTCGCTCTTTTTGAACACCCGTGAAAAATGGGCGGTGTCGGCGTAGCCCACCTGCTCGGCCACTTCGCTGATCCGCAGAGCCGGATCCTCCAGCAGCTCCTTGGCCCGGCGCACCCGCTCCGCGTTGAGCAGGTCGTAAAAAGGCTTCCCCAGGTGCTTGTTCAGCAGCTTGGACAGGTGCCACTGGCTGACAAAGCAGTGGTCCGCCACCTCCTGGAGGGTCAGCTTTTCCGCGCAGTGCCGGGCGATATACCCCTTGGCCTGCCGGACAAGAAAGCTGTTGGCGGCGTCTCCCTGCTCCCGTCCGGTTTCCTCCTGCGGAAGACGGTCCAGAACGCCGGTCATATAATCCAGCGCCTCCTCCAGTTCGTCCATCTTGGAGGGCTTGAGCAAAAACCGGGCCACGCCCAGCCGGATGGCCCGCTGGGCGTACTCAAAGTCCCGGTAACCCGTGAGCACTGCGATCTGCATCCGGGGAAACTCCCCTTTCAGCCCCGCCAGCATGGTCAGTCCATCCTCTCCGGGCATTTTGATATCGGTAAACAGGATATCCGGGCGGTGCTCCCGGATAACCCGTGCGCCGGACGCGGCGGCGCCCGCCGCAGCGGCCACCTGGCAATTATGGCCCGCCCAGTCCACCACTTTGCGAAGGCCCTCTACTATGGGGGCCTCGTCGTCCACCAGCACCACCTTGTACACCGCCCTCACCTCCTATTTCTATCCTAGCAGGAAACCGCCGGCAATGCAAGGGTCACCCCTTGATGGCCCCGGCCGTCAGGCCCTTGATGATGTGCTTTTGCAGCAGAACATACACTGCCAGCACCGGTATGACGATGAGCACCACGGAGGCGGCCATGAGCCCGTAGTCCACCCCCGCCTGGGAGCTGATCTCGTTGAGCAGCAGGGTGATGGTCTTCTCCCTGGGCACCCGGAGAAAGAAGTTCTGGGTGAACAGGTCGTTGTAGCTCCACAGGAAGGAGAAGATGGCCACCGTGGCAAAGGAGGGCTTGGCCGCAGGCATGATGATGTGGAAATACACCTGAAACACATGGCAGCCGTCCATATAGGCGCTCTCCTCCAGCTCGATGGGCACGGACTCGATGAAGCCCATGAGCACAATGGTGGCGAAGCACAAATTGCCCGCGATCTGGGGCAGGATAACGGCCAGCAGGCTCAGCCAGCGGCTTCCGCTGCTGGCGATGCCCCAGGCGGCCTCCATGCGGAACACGGGGATGATGGTGGAAAACACGGGAAACATCATCCCCGCCATGAGGAGGCTATAGCACAGCCCCCGCAGCTTGAAGCGGTAGCGCACCAGCCCGTAGGCCGCCAGCCCCGCCAGGATGACCACGGCGATGGTGACGGAGATGGACACAATCAGGCTGTTGAGATAGGCGTTCCCAAAGTCAAAACGCTCCATGGCCTTGGCATAGTTCCCCATGGTAAAGCCGCCGCCCGGCAGGGGGATGGAGAAGGAGTCTTTGCGGATGAGCCCCTTCTCCCGGAAAGAGTTCAGGACAACCCATATGAAGGGGTATAAAGTGGTCAGCGCCCAGACGGTCAGCACGGCGTAGGTGCACGCCTTGGCGGGCGTTATCTTCTTTTTCATGGCGCTTCCCCCTTACAGATCGTTCCGGGGCTTGAACACGCGGTTCGCCGCGTTGGACAGCGCCACGCCCAGCACCACAATCAGCATGGCGATGGCGGAGCCGTAGTCCACGTTGCCCCGGTTGAAGGTCTGGTGATACATGTACGTGCCCGTGAGCCAGCCCTGCTCCTGGGGCATGCCCGCCCCGAACATGACCCAGGGCAGGTCGAACACCTTCAGCGCCCCGGTGATGGCCAATACCAGGCAGGTGCAAAGCACGTTGCGCAGCAGGGGCAAGGTGATAAACCGCACCTTGTCCAAGCCCACGCAGCCGTCCAGGGCGGCGGCCCCGTAGAGGTCGGAGGGGATGTTGTTCAGCCCGGTGACCAGAATGACGAAGTAAAAGCCCACATACTGCCACATGACGGGGGTAAGCATGGTAGCCAGGAAGTGGTCCGTATCCTTCCAGTCCACGTTTTGGGAGATGAGTCCCAGATTCGTCAGCAGCTGGTTGAGCATGCCGCCGTTGTACAGGAAAATCAGGTTGAACATCAATCCCAGGGCGGTTGCGGAGATGACGATGGGAAAGAAGTACAGGGTTCGGAACAACTGGGCCCCCACCCGGATGGAGTCCACCAGCAGGGCCAGGATGAGGGCGATCCCCACCTGGAAGACCACGGTGCAGACGGTAAGAATCAGGGTGTTTTTCAGCGCGGTGCCCAGGGCCGGGTCCGTGAACAGCTCCGCGTAGTTGGACCACCAGGGGGCGTTCAGCCCCTGGGCGGGGGTGCCCTGCGCGGTGATGTGGGAGAAGCTGTTGATAATGTT
>VSMY01000124.1 GCA_009773995.1 Oscillibacter sp.
TGGTGGCCCTGGCCCCCTGTTCCCCGTTCAGCGTCTCGGCGGAGCTGCTGCGCCAGTCCGCCCTGCTGGCCCGAGACTTAGGGGTCCGGCTCCACACCCACCTCTGCGAGACCAAGGACGAGGAAAACTATGTCCTGGAGAAGTACGGCAAGCGGCCCTTGGCTTACATGGAGGACCTGGGCTGGGTGGGCCCGGACGTGTGGTACGCCCACGGCATCCACTTCAACGACCAGGAATTGAAGCTGCTGGCGGACACGGGCACCGGCGTCGCTCACTGTCCTATCTCCAACATGAAACTGTCCTCCGGGGTCTGCCGGATTCCCGACATGCTGGCCCTGGGGGTTCCCGTGGGCCTGGCGGTGGACGGCAGCGCCAGCAACGACGGGTCGAATCTTCTGGAAGAGCTTCGGGTCGCCTACCTGCTCCACCGCCTGTGCTCCAGCGAGAAAGCTCCCAGCGGGTACGATCTGCTGAAGATCGCCACCCGAGGCAGCGCCCGTGTGCTGGGCCGGGAGGACATCGGCTCCCTGGAGCCCGGCAAGGCCGGGGACCTGTTCCTGATCCGCCGGGACCGGCTGGAGCTGGTGGGGGCGGACCTGGACGTCAAGTCCATGCTGGGCACCGTGGGCTTCAAGGGCCCGGTAGACTATACTGTGGTCAACGGAAAAGTTGTCGTTCGGGACGGCCGCCTCACCGGCGTGGACGAGGAAAAAGCGGTCCGGGAAGCCCGGACCGCGGTGAGCGCTTATCTGAGCCGTTGAGAGGGTGAAAAAAGGACTGAGGTTCCCTCAGTCCTTTTTCCCGTCTTCCTCCCGCTTGTCCATCCGCGCCAGGAAGAAGGCCAGGCCGAACCCGGCGGCGGCGCAGAGGGCGGAGAACGCCATCTCCCCCCCTCCGGTGTACTCCGTGGGGATAATCACCAGGGTGGAGGCAATCACAAAGCCCAGAATCCCGTGGAAGGCCACGGCGTAGTGCCGCCGGAAGAACCAGGTCACCAGCCTGGCAAGCAGGGCGATGGTCAAAAACATCCCCGGCAGGGCGGCGGAGAGAACCAGCAGGTCCAGCCGGGCCAGCCCCTCCAGCATGGGCCGGTAGAGCCCCAGGGCCATCATGACGGAGGAGGAGGTCATGCCGGGAATCACCACCCCCATGCCCCAAAGGGCGCCGCAGAAGTTATACCACCAGAAATTCGGTTCCACCTGGACATGGACCACCCGGCTGACGTAGAAAAGGCCCGCGAACACCGCCGACGCGCAGAGGAGGAAGCTCCCCCAGGCGGAGGCGGACCGGCCCTCCTTCCCCGCCTCCCGGAAGAGGGAGGGGGCCGTCCCCGCGATGAGGCCGATGAAGAGCCAATAGGTCACCGCGTCGGAGAGGGTCATGGCGGCGGAGATGCCCTTGGCGACGCCCAGAAAGCCCGCCGCCCACCCCAGCCCTAAGGGGATCAGCATCCGCCAGTATTGGGGAACCGCCTTCCGGGGCCGGGTCAGCACCTCCATAAAAGGCCGGTAGATGCCGAATACCACCGCCAGCACCCCGCCGGAGACCCCCGGCAGAATGGCCCCCGCGCCAATCAGCGCGCCGCAGAGGAAGTCCCGGAGCCAGTGGGCCCGCCGCCGTTTCCGCTCGTCCATCCTCCGTGTCCTCCCCTCTGAAAAGCCTGAAATCTCATCGGAACATAATAGCAGTTTTGCCGGGGACTTGCAATCCGATTCTTGTTTTCCAGGCAAAATTTCTCCCGGTTTTTCAGGAGCTTTGTGGATTCCGCTGATATTTCCGAAGAGGTGGAAGGGGTTTTCTGTGCGTTTCGCCGTTGACAGCGCCGCGCAAACCGTGTAAACTACAAAGCACTTCCAACAATTGAACAGCCGCAAAGACGATGAAGAGAAGAGTACGCCGGATGAACCGTCAAAGAGAGCCCCGGTTGGTGAAAGGGGGCACGGAGGGACCGGCCGAACATGGTCTTGGAGTTGCGCCGCCGACCGCCCCCAGGGCATAGGCCGCGACGGGAGCGCCCGTGACAGCGCGGGAGTGTGCTGGCACTCTGTAAGGCCGCCTCCGCGAGGGGGCGCGCGAATCAAGGTGGTACCACGGCGCGGTTTCGCGCTCGTCCTTGAAGCTGAACGCTTCAAGGGCTTTTTTGTTTGCCCCGGCCTTTTGAACTATCCGTAAAGGAGCGAATACCGTGAGCGAATCCATTATCCAGATCCGGCATCTGACCAAAAATTTCGGCGGCGGGCCCGACGAGGTCCACGCCCTGAACGACATCAGCCTGGACATTCAGCAGGGGGAGATTTTCGGCATCATCGGTCTCTCCGGCGCGGGGAAATCCACCCTGGTCCGGTGCATGAACCTGCTGGAGCGGCCCACCTCCGGCACCGTCCTGGTGGACGGGAAGGACATGACCGCCCTGTCGGAAAAGGAGCTCCGGCTCCAGCGGCGGAAGATCACCATGATTTTTCAGGGCTTTAACCTGCTGATGCAGCGGACCTGCCTGCGGAATGTCTGCTTCCCCATGGAGATCGCCGGGGTCCCCAAGGCCCAGGCCAGGAAGCGGGCGGAGGAGCTTTTGGACCTGGTGGGCCTTCAAGACAAGGCCAACGCCTACCCCGCCCAGCTCTCCGGCGGGCAGAAGCAGCGGGTGGCCGTGGCCCGGGCCCTGGCGACGGACCCTAAGGTGCTCCTCTGCGACGAGGCCACCTCCGCCCTGGACCCCACCACCACCGTCTCCATCCTGGAGCTTTTGAAGGACCTGAACGCCAAGCTGGGGGTCACCGTGGTGGTCATCACCCACCAGATGAGCGTCATCGAGGCCATCTGCTCCCGTGTCGCCATTCTGGACGGCGGGCGGGTTGCCGAGCTGGGCCCGGTGCAGGACATCTTCTCCCACCCCTCCACCGACGCCGCCCGGCGGCTGGTGTACCCCGGCGGGGCCAGCGTCAGCCAGTACCCCAGCGGCACCCGGGCCGCCCGGCTCTCCTTCAACGGCGGCACGGTCAACCAGCCCCTCATCGCGTCGCTTGCCATTGACTGCGGGGTGAAGGTCAGCATCCTGGGAGCGGACACCCGCAGCGTGGGCGGCAGGGCCACGGGGACCATGCTGCTGAGCCTCCCCGACGACCCCAACGAGGCCGCCAAGGCCCTGAGCTACATCCGCTCGCAGCCCTACATCACCGTGGAGGAGGTGGAATACCGTGGCTGAGATTTTTACATCCGCCTTCTGGGCGGAGTACGGCGGCATCCTGGCCGAGGGGTTTCTCGATACCCTGGTCATGGTGATCGCGTCCACCGCGCTGGCCTATCTCTTCGGCCTGCCCATGGGCATCGTCTGCGTCCTGACCCAGCCCCACGGCATCCGGCCCCATGGGCCCGTCAACGCCGTGCTGGGATGGATTATCAACATCGGCCGCTCTTTCCCCTTCGCCATTTTGATGGTGGCCCTCTTCCCCTTCACCAAGCTGGTCATGGGGACCCGGCTGGGCCTCCGGGGGGCGATCCTGCCCCTGGTGGTGGCGGCCGCCCCCTTTGTGGCCCGGATGGTGGAAACCTCCCTCAGCGAGGTGGACGCGGGCGTGATTGAGGCGGCCCAGTCCATGGGGGCCTCCACGTTCCAGATCGTCCGGAAGGTCTACCTGCCGGAGGCCATGCCCTCCCTGATTCTCGGGGGGTCCATCACCCTCATCGCCATCGTGGGCTACACGGCCATCGCGGGCATGGTGGGCGCGGGGGGCCTGGGCGACCTGGCCATCCGCTACGGCCACCAGCGGAACGTCCCCTCCGTCATGTGGGTGACGGTTATCATCCTGATCGTCATCGTCCAAGTGGTCCAATCCGTTTTCAGCCGCCTGTCGGTGCGCATCGACAAGCGTTTGAAATAAAAAAGGTCCTTCCCCTTCCGGGCCTCTCACGCGCGCAGAGAGGACGGGAGGCGGAACGCCGGAAATACCGAAGACATTCGAAATAAGTCATGGTTTTTAAATTGGAGGAATACGTCATGAAAAAGAAGATTTTTGCTCTTGCCCTGGCCCTGATTCTGGCCCTGTCCCTGGCCGCCTGCGGCGGCAAGAAGTCCACGACCCTCAAGGTCGCCGCCTCCCCCACCCCCCACGCCGAGATTCTGAACCAGTGCGTGGATATCCTGAAGGAGCAGGGCATCGAGCTGGTAGTCACCGAGTACTCCGACTACGTGGTGCCCAACACCGCCGTGGAAGACGGGGACGAGGACGCCAACTACTTCCAGCATGTGCCCTATCTGGATAACTTCAACGCCGAGCGGGGCACCCACCTGGTCAGTGTGGCCGGCGTGCACATTGAGCCCATGGGCCTGTATGCGGGCAACTCCGCCTCTCTGGACGCCGTCCCCGACGGGGGCAAGGTAGCCGTCCCCAACGACGCCACCAACGAGGGCCGGGCCCTTCTGCTGCTGGAGGCCCAGGGCCTCATCAAGCTGGCGGACAGCACCAAGCTGGACTCCACCCCCAAGGACATCGCCGAGAACCCCAAGAACCTGGAGTTTGTGGAGCTGGAGGCCGCGCAGGTGCCCGCCGCCCTGGATGAGGTGGACATCGCCGCCATCAACTCCAACTACGCCCTGGGCGCGGGATTGAACCCCGTGGAGGACGCCCTGGTCATCGAGGCCGCCGATTCCCCCTATGTGAACATCCTGACGGTGAAGGAAGGGAACGAAAACAACGAGGCCGTCCAGGCCCTGGTGAAGGCCCTCCAGTCCGACACGGTGAAGGACTATATCAACTCCACCTTCGGCGGCGCCGTCGTGCCTGCGTTCTGATACTTTCTTGAATAGGACAAAGCGCCGGAGGCTTGGGCCTCCGGCGCTTTTTTAATCGTCCAGTTTTTTCAGGTGCTTCGCCGCCGCCTTCAGCATCAGCTTCTTCTGCCCTGCACTCTGGAAGTCCACCTGGACCAGGGCGTCGCCTCCCATGGGCTGGACGGAGAGCACCGTCCCTTTGCCGAAGACGCCGTGCTCGATCCGGTCCCCCTTGGCCAGGGCCATGGGGGGCGGGGCGGCCTGGCTCACGGCCGTCCGGCGGGCCTCCTGGAAAGAGGGCCGGGCGTAGACGGGCCGCCGGGCCCCGCCGGAACCGTCCCCGCCGCCGTAGGAGCCGCTCCCGTAAGAGGAGCCGCCGTATCCGCCGAAGGTCCCGCCGGGCCGGAGGTCCCGGCCCTCCCAGTTCAGGTTCTCCTCCGGCGCCTCCTCCAGGAAGCGGGAGAGGCGGTTGCTGGCGGTTTTGCCGTAGAGCATCCGCTGGCGGGCGTGGGTCAGGGTCAGCCGCTCCTTGGCCCGGGTCATGGCCACGTAGCACAGCCGCCGCTCCTCCTCCAGCTCCTCCTCCTCAAACTGGGCGGAGCTGCCGGGGAAAATCCCCTCCTCCAGGCCCACCACGTAGACCAGGGGGAATTCCAGGCCCTTGGCGGCGTGGATGGTCATGAGGGTTACGCAGTCGTCGCTGTTCTCCAGGGAGTCCAGGTCCGTGTACAGGGCGATCTCGTTCAAAAAGCCCGAGAGGGTGGCGTCCTCCGGCCGGCGGTCCAGGAAGCCCAGGATGTTGGACTTCAGCTCCTGGACGTTTTCCAGGCGGCCCCGGCTCTCCATGTCGTTCTTATCCTTCAGGGCCTGGGTGTAGCCCGTCCGCTCGCACACCTCGTCATAGAACTCCGGCAGGGCCAGGCTTCCCCCGGCCTTCCGGAGGCCGTCGATGAGGTCCGCGAACTGGAGGAGTTTTTTCGCCGGGGCTTTCAGCTCCGGGAAGAGGTCCGCGTTGCGGCAGATCTCGTAGAGGGAGGCCCCCTGCTGGTCCGCCAGCAGGGCCACCTTGTCCATGGTAGTCCCCCCGATGCCCCGGGCGGGGTTGTTGATGATGCGCCGGAGCCGCAGGTCGTCCAGGGGGTTGTTCACCACGCAGAGGTAGGCCAGCATGTCCTTGACCTCCGCCCGGTCGAAGAACTTCATGCCCCCCACTACTTTATAAGGAACGCCGCTGCGCTTCATGGCGTACTCCAGGGCGTTGGACTGGGCGTTCATCCGGTAGAGCACGGCGGCGTCCCGGAAATGGGCCCCCCGGCCCACCGCCGCCAGGATGTCCCCCGTGACGAAAGCGGCCTCGTCCTGCTCGTTGAGCAACGTGCGGACGGCGACCTTCTCCCCGCCGCCGTTTTCCGTCCAGAGGGTCTTTCCCTTCCGGCCCGCGTTGTGTTTGATAACCGCGTTGGCCGCATCCAGGATGTTCTGGGTGGAGCGGTAATTCTGCTCCAGTCGGATGACCCGGGCGTTCTCATACTGCTTCTCAAAGTTCAGGATGTTCTCAATGTTGGCCCCCCGGAAGCGGTAGATGGACTGGTCGTCGTCCCCCACCACACAGAGGTTGTTCCGCCCCCCGGCCAGCAGGCCGGTGAGGAGGTATTGGAGGTGGTTGGTGTCCTGGTACTCGTCCACCAGCACGTAGCGGAACTTCCGCTGGTAGTACTCCAGCACCTCCGGCTCCTGCCGGAGCAGGGTGACGGTGTGGAAAATGATGTCGTCGAAGTCCAGGGCGCTGGCGGCGGCCAGCTTTTTCTGGTAGGCGGCGTAGATCTTGGCGATGCGGGCCATGCGCCAGTCGGTCTCCGCGCCGTGCCGCCGGGCGAACTCCTCCGGGCCCTGGTAGAGGTCCTTGGCGCTGCTGATGACGGAGAGGACGTTTTTCGGCGGGAAGGCCTTGTCGTCCAGGTTCAGCTCCTTCAAAACGTCCTTCACCACCCGGCGGGAGTCGTCGGTGTCGTAGATGGTAAAGTCCTTGGCAAAGCCCAGGCGGTCGATGTCCCGCCGGAGGATGCGCACGCAGGCGGAGTGGAAGGTGGAGGCCCAGACGTCGTTGGCCTCCGGCCCCAGGCGGGCGGCCAGGCGGTCCTTCAGCTCCCCGGCGGCCTTGTTGGTGAAGGTGATGGCGATGATCTCCCAGGGCCGGGGGGGGTCCACGGCGCACAGGCGCCGGGCCCGGTCGAACTCCAGGGGGGAGGGGTCCTCCGGGAAGGACTCCAGGAAGGCCAGGTCCTCTT
>VSMY01000125.1 GCA_009773995.1 Oscillibacter sp.
GCCGTGAAGGACGTGCCCGTCACCCTGGACGGCGAGGCGGCGGACGCGTCCGTGTTAGAGGACGGCATGACGGTGGACGTGGCTTTCAACGGCACGGTGATGGAGAGCTTCCCGGCCCAGCTGGGGGAGGTGTATTCCGTGACGGCCTGGTCCATCGGCAGGTCGAAGAACCCCGGCGGGAGCTGCTATGACCTCTGCGGGCTGTACCTCCAGGTCCTGGACGACCTCTGGGAGAAGGACAAGGGGCTGAACGAGAACATCTCCCTCGCCGGGCTGGACCTCTCCCAGGCCCCCGGAGAGCTGACGGACAGCGAGAAAGCCGCCCTGGCCTGGCGCTTCGGGGAGATGCACGGTGTGGAGGTGGTGACGGGGACCTTCGGCGAGCTGGTGGAGCAGGGCTATTTCACCGCCGGCCGCCTCAGCGCCCCCGAACCGGAAGATGGGGAGGACAGCCCCCTCTGGTATCAATGGGACGACGGGTGTTTGTTCTCCATTACGCCCAACGAGGAGCATGTGGATGAAGCCTATTCCTTACCGGCCCTGTTCTTCAACGCGGAGAAGTGGCGGAGCCCCCTGGGGGCCTACTGCTTCTATGACTGCTCCGCCCTGTGGCCGGAGTCCGGGACCTGGACGGGCTACAGCGTAGGCAGCGAGATGATTTCCTGAGTCCAGCCGCAGGCGAATACGCAAAAAGCGGAGGCGCACAAGTGCGCCTCCGCTTTTTTATTTCTTCCCATGCAGGGCCTTCATCCGCTTCTCGTGGTCCAGAATGCTCTTGCGCATCCGGAGGCTCTTGGGGGTGACCTCCAGCAACTCGTCGTCCGCCAGGAACTCCAGGCACTGCTCCAGGCTCATCTGCTTGGGGGGCACCAGCCGCAGCGCCTCGTCGGACCCGCTGGCACGGGTGTTGGTCAGCTGCTTTTTCTTGCAGACGTTGACGGTCATGTCCTCGCTCCGGGGGGATACGCCGATGACCATGCCGCCGTACACCGGCACCCCCGCGCCAATGAACAGCGTGCCCCGCTCCTGGGCGTTGAAGAGGCCGTAGGTGATGGACTCCCCGGTCTCGAAGGAGATGAGGGACCCGTTGCCCCGGCGCTGGATGTCCCCCTTATAGGGGGCGTAGCTGTCGAAGACGGAGGCCATGATGCCCTCGCCCTTGGTGTCGGTGAGGAAGTCGTTCCGGTAGCCGAAGAGGCCCCGTGCGGGAATGAGGAATTCCACCTTCATCCGGCTGCCCACGGGGGTCATCTCCACCATGTCCGCCTTCCGCTGGCCCAGCTTCTCGATGACCGCGCCCACGCAGTCCCCAGGCACGTCCACCACCAGCCGCTCGATGGGCTCGCACTTCTTTCCGTCGACGTCCTTATAGAGCACACGGGCGGGGGACACCTGGAACTCGTAGCCCTCCCGGCGCATGGTCTCGATGAGGATGGAGAGGGACATCTCCCCCCGGCCCGCCACGTTGAAGGCGGTCTCCTTGTCCGTCTCGGTGACCCGGAGGGACACGTCCCGCAGGGTCTCCCGGAAGAGGCGCTCCCGGATCTGCCGGGAGGTGACGAACTTGCCCTCCCGCCCGGCGAAGGGGGAGTCGTTGACGGAGAAGGTCATCTCCAGGGTGGGGGCGGAGATCTTCACGAAGGGCAGGGCCTCCACCGTGTCGGGGACGCAGATGGTGTCCCCGATGGTCACGTCCGGGATGCCGCTCATGGCGATGATATTCCCGGCGAAGGCCTCGGTCACAGGCTTGCGGCCCAGGCCGTCGAACTCATAGATGGCCGTGGCCTTGGCCTTGCGGAGGACGGCCTCCGGGTCGTGGTAGTTGCACACGGCGATTTCCTGGTTCTGCTTCAGGGTGCCCCGCTCAATGCGCCCGATGGCGATGCGGCCCACGAACTCGTTGTAGTCGATGGAGGAAACCAGCATCTGGAAGGGCTGGTCCACCTCGGCCTCCGGCGCGGGGATATACTCCAGGATGGTGTCGAAGAGGGGCTTGAGGTCCGTCCCCTGGACGCTGGGAGAGCAGGAGGCGGTGCCGTTCCGGCCGGAGCAGAAGAGCATGGGGCTGTCCAGCTGCTCGGAGGTCGCGTCCAGGTCCATCAGGAGCTCCAGCACCTCGTCGATGACCTCGTAAACCCGCTGGTCGGGCCGGTCGATCTTGTTGACCACCACGATGACCCGGTGGCCCAGCTCCAGGGCCCGGCTCAGCACGAAGCGGGTCTGGGGCATGGGGCCCTCGGCGGCGTCCACCAGAAGGATGACGCCGTTGACCATTTTCAGGACCCGTTCCACCTCGCCGCCGAAGTCGGCGTGGCCCGGGGTGTCCACGATGTTGATTTTCGTGTCCCCGTACTGGATGGCGGTGTTTTTGGCCAGGATGGTGATGCCCCGCTCCCGCTCCAGGTCGCCGGAGTCCATGACCCGGTCCACCACCTCCTGGTTTTCCCGGTAGACGCCGCCCTGTTTCAGCATCTCGTCCACCAGGGTGGTCTTGCCGTGGTCGACGTGGGCAATAATCGCGATATTTCTCAGGTGTTCGTTTTGCATATAGACATCTCCTTGTAATATACAGGACAGATTTTCACGATTCTTTATTATATGCCACTCCCCGCCGCTTTTCAACGGGAGAATCCACATTTTTCGGGAGTTTTTCACGAAAATTCCAAGACACCTTTGACAAGCTGGACAAAAAATGGAGGCGGCAAACGCCGCCTCCGATTGATTCACGCCCGTTTTTCCAGGGTCTCCTCCCGCAGCAGTAAGTACTCCTCCATGCACAGCCCGCTGTCCCGGATGTCCAGGGCCACGTCCCTTCCCACATAGCGGTAGTGCCAGGGCTCGTAGCCGATGCCCGTGATCTCGCTTTTCTCGTTGGGGTAGCGGAGGATGAAGCCGTACTCCCAGCAGTGCTCCATGAGCCACTTCTGCTCCTTGGTCTGCTCCTGCTTCCTCGTCAGGGCCTGGTAGGACTGGGACACGATGTCCAGGGCCAGGCCCAGCTGGTGCTCGCTGGTGCCCGGCCGGGCCACCCAGCGGCCCGCTTCCGCCTCGGCGGCCTTGCGGCTGTAGCCCGCGTTCCGCAGGCGGGCGATCTTGTTGTTGTACAGATAGGTCTGCTTGGACTGGGTCCGGTAGGAGGAACAGATCTTGGGCCTTAAGCCCGCCTCCCGGCAGTCCTCCAGCATGGCGGTGAGGTCCTCATAGGCCCGCTCGTCCACCTTGTTCCCATCCGGCAGGGTCTTTAAGGTGACCTCGTAGTCCTCCGGGATCTCGTTCCAGGGGTTCACCAGGAGGATCTGCCAATCCTCCGCCTCCGGGAAGGCGGGTTCCTCCTTCGTTTTCTCTCCGGAAGCGGTCTTCGCCGTCCGAGCCGCGGAATTGCCGGACTCCGCGGCCCCCTCCGGTTCCTTCACCGGCTCCGGGGTCACCACGGTCAGCTCCGGAATTTTCGAGGCTTCCTTCTCCTCGCCGGGAACCGTCAGCCGGGCGTTCAAAACCGGCCGTTCCTTTGCGGAGGGCTCCTTGCCCACGCCCCCCGCCTGGACTGCGGTCAAAAGCAGCAGCACCGACGCCAGCAGCGCCGCCGCCCGTTTGCTCCATCTCATTGGTTGCTGTTCCTTTCCAATCCCACTATATCTTGTGGCTTACTGGTCCCATCATACGCCTTTCCGCCCCCAAAAACAAGAGGTATTTTGTGAACGGGCCAAACTTTTTCAGCGGCTCCCGGCCCTGGGGACATTTTCTCTTTTCATTTTTCCCCCGGCGTGGTATAATCCCTACCAGGAACGGCAATATCAGGAAATACCGGGCCCCTCCGGGGCCTGTTTGGAAAGGACGCGGAATTATGCGCGAGCAGATGGACCTGACGGAGCGGAGGCTCGGCCGGGAGGACAAATTTACCGGACGGATTGTCGCCGTCCATGTGGACACGGTGGAGCTGCCCAATGGCGAGACCGCCTCGCGGGAGGTGGTGGACCACCCCGGCGGCGTCGCCGTGCTGGCCCTGGACGACGGCGACAACGTGCTGACGGTGACCCAGTACCGCTATCCTTTTGGGAAGACCCTGCTGGAAATCCCCGCCGGGAAGCTGGACCACCCCGGAGAGGACCCCTATGAGGCGGGCCTCCGGGAGCTGCGGGAGGAGACCGGCGCGGTGCCCGGCGTTTACCGCTCCCTGGGCCGCATCCTGCCCTCCCCCGGCTGCTACGGTGAAACGCTCCACCTCTACCTGGCCCAGGACCTCAAAATGGAGGCCCAGCATCTGGACGAGGACGAGTTTTTAAGCGTGGAGCGCATCCCCTTCGCCGAGATGGTCCGCCGCTGCCTGGAGGGGGAAATCGAGGACGCCAAGACCGTGGCGGCGGTGCTGAAGGCGAAAATCCTGCTGAACCTGTGACGCCGTGAAGCGGGCCGCCTCACAGGCGGCGGCAAATGAGTTTGGAGGTCGAGCATGACGGAGGAAAAGACCGTCCTTATCGTGGAGGACGAGAAAAACATCGTGGACATCCTGCGCTTCAACCTGGAGCGGAAGGGCTACCATGTGATAGAGGCTTACGACGGCGAGGAGGGACTGCGGATGGCCCGGACGGAGAAGCCGGACCTGATCCTGCTGGACATCATGCTGCCGAAGATGATCGGCTTCGACGTGTGCGGGGCCCTGCGGAAGGATGGGGACAACGTGCCCATCCTGCTGCTCACCGCGCGGGAGGAGGAGGACGACAAGGTCCGCGGCCTGGAAACCGGGGCGGACGATTATATCACCAAGCCCTTCTCCATGCGGGAGGTCATCGCCCGGGTGGAGGCCAACATCCGCCGGACCTCCATGGGGGCCCCGGCCGGGGCCGCGGCGGACAGCGCCATGCCCGTGGCCGGGGATCTGGCCATCAACACGGACAGCCACCAGGTCTTCCGGGCGGGAAAGGCCATCGACCTGACCCAGCGGGAATATGAGCTTCTCACCTTCCTGGCCAGCCACCCCAACAAGGTCTACTCCCGGGTGGACCTGATGGAGCAGGTCTGGAACTACGGCTACGTGGGGGACGACGTGCGGACCGTGGACGTGACGGTCCGGCGCCTCCGGGAGAAGATTGAGGAAAATCCCGCCAGTCCCCAGTTCATCCTCACCCGCCGGGGAGCGGGATATTACTTCGCGGTCAACTGACCGGGGAACCAAAACGCTTTGCAGAAAGGAGGCGCCGCCGTGTTCCGCAGCCTGCACATGAAGCTGACCTTGATCCTGCTGCTGCTGATTACCTCCCTCATGGCGGTGGTGGGGGCCTTCCTGACCATCAACGTCTCCAACTTCTTTACCAACACCTTCTATCAGCAGATCGACAGCGTCTTCGGGGCGGACCAGCGGGAATTCGTGACCTCCCTCCGGGGGGAGGCCGCCCAGGAGGACGGGGCGGCCCGGGTCCACGACATGATGGAGCTCACCGCCGGAAAGCTGGGCATCGACTACCGGACCCGGAACTACTTCGTTCTGGAGGGGGAGACGGGGGCCTACCTCAACGGCTCCGCCGCCGAGAGCGCCATGCCCAGGGAGCAGAGCCCCAACCTCCTCACCGCCCGGAACGCCGTCCTGCGCCGGGACGAGACGGGCATCGGGGACGTCAGCGACATCACCGCGGACTACATGGACGCCGCCATCCCCATCTTCGGGGGGGACAACGCCTTCATCATCTATATCCTGGACACCCGGGACACCGTCTCCGGCCTGAACGGCCAGCTCTTTCAGATCATTATGCAGGCCCTGGTCATCGGCCTTTTGATTTCCGTGCTCTTGAGCTTCCCCCTCTCCAAGACCATGGTGGGCCCCATCGAGAAGCTCACCGCCGGGGCGGAGAAAATGGCCGCCGGGGACTTCGGCAGCGCCCTGCCCGTGGAGTCCACGGACGAAATCGGCGTCCTCACCGGCACCTTCAACGAGATGGCGGGAGTCCTCCAGTCCACCCTGGCCGCCGTGGAGAACGAGCGGAACAAGCTGGACACCCTCTTCCTCCACATGACCGACGGCGTGGTGGCCTTTGACCACGGCGGAAAACTCATCCACTGCAACCCCGCCGCCAACGACATGCTCCAGCGCCCCGTGGGGCCGGAGTGCACCTATGAGGAGCTCTTCGGCGCCCTCTATCCCTTTGCGGAGATGCTGGCCCTCCAGCGCCCCAGCTTCGCCGAGGGGGAGCTGGACGCCGGGGACAAGACCCTGGAGGTCTACCTGGCCCCCTTCTCCGACCGGGAGCGGGGAGGCGTGCTCATCGTCCTCCACGACGTGACGGAGCAGCACCGGAACGAGGAGCGGCGGAAGGAATTCGTGGCCAACGTCTCCCACGAGCTCCGGACCCCCCTGACCAACGTCCGCACCTACGCCGAAACCCTCCGGGACGCGGAGGGGGACATCCCCCAGCCCACCGCCAACAGCTTTCTGGACATTATCATCACGGAGACGGACCGGATGACCCATATCGTCCAGGACCTGCTGACCCTCTCCCGCCTGGACCGGGGGGACGCGGAGCTGGTATTGTCCCGCTTCCCCTTCGCCGAGGCCATCCAGAGCGTGGTCCGCTCCAGCGCGCTGAACGCCCGGCAGCGGGGCCATGCGCTGACCTGCGGGGACCTCAGCCACCTGCCCCTCATCGTGGGGGACCGGAGCCGGCTGGAGCAGGTGATGATGAACATTTTGGGCAACGCCATCAAATACACCCCCGACGGGGGGCACATTCAGGTCTCCGCCGGCTGTGGGGAGGACGACACCGTCTGGATGGAGGTCTGGGACGACGGCATCGGCATCCCGGACAAGGACCGGGAGCGGATCTTCGACCGCTTCTACCGGGTGGACAAGGCCCGGTCCCGGGAGTCCGGCGGCACGGGCCTGGGGCTCTCCATCGCCCGGGAGATTGTCCAGCGGCACCACGGCGTCATCGCCCTGGTCCCCCACGAGGGGCCCGGCACCACCATCCGCATGACCCTGCCCATCGCCCAGGGCCGGGG
>VSMY01000126.1 GCA_009773995.1 Oscillibacter sp.
GCCCAGACCAATATCAACATCCGCATGGACGCGGAGCTGAAAAAGCAGTTTGAGGAGTTCTGCGCGGACGTGGGGATGAGTATGACCACAGCGTTCAACATCTTCGCCAGGAAGGCCGTGCGGGAAAACCGGATACCTTTCGAGGTGGGCGGGGACATTCCCAACGAGGAGACCCGGAAGGCCATCGAACATGTACGAAAGGGAATCGGACTCAGCAGAGGATTTTCTTCTGTCAAGGAGCTGATGGAGGATTTGAATGCTGACGATTCGATATGAAAAGAGCTTTAAAAAGGACTATAAACGAGTGAAAAGGCGGGGATATGATATTGAATTGCTGGAAAATGTTCTTGAGCTTTTGGCAAGGCAGGAGCCCCTGCCCCCCAAGTACAAGGACCACGCCTTAACCGGGGAGTACAAGGGCTTTCGGGAATGCCACATCACGCCGAACTGGCTGCTGGTATATGAGATTCATGACCAGGAGCTGATCCTGGTCCTCACCAGGACCGGGACCCACAGCGACCTCTTTTAAGAAGGGAGGGACGTCATGAAAACCGTCACCATCTACACCGACGGGGCCTGCTCCGGCAACCCCGGCCCCGGAGGCTGGGGAGCCATCCTGATGTACGGGGAGCACAAAAAGGAGCTCTCCGGCGGCGAGGCCCGGACCACCAACAACCGCATGGAGCTCACCGCCGTCATCGCCGCCCTGGAGTCCCTGAAGGAGCCCTGCACGGTGGAGCTGTGGTCCGACAGCAAGTACGTCGTCGACGCCCTGGAAAAGGGCTGGGCCAAGGGCTGGCGGGCCAAGGGCTGGATCAAGTCCGACAAAAAGCCCGCCCTGAACCCGGATTTGTGGGAGCGGCTCCTGGAGCTGGCGGAGATCCACACCCTGCGGTATCACTGGGTAAAGGGCCACGGGTCAAACGAGTTCAACAACCGCTGCGACGAGCTGGCCGTGGCGGAGAGCCGGAAGTTCAAATAAACCGGCAACATTCATAAACTGTTTACAAGCCCCTCATAATTTTGCAAAAAGTTTTGGGTACGATAAGAATCAGCAAAGGGTACTCCCAGCCCGATGCGTTTTCTCCCTCCTAAAATAAACACACACGGAAAACGGACCGCTTGGTGGTCCGTTTTTCGTTTTCCGGGAAGGCGGCCTCTTATCAAAGGCCGGGTCCCTGCCGATAACATACTCGTAAAGGAATACAAATTTATGGTAAAGGAGTACGAAAAAAGGAGACACGCAAACATGAGACTGCAAGGCTGCGATTCGGTTTTCATGAACCGGGCAGGGGGGAGTTCCCCGCCGCGGGACCGAAGCGCCGGGACCGGCTTTTTGGACCGGCTGAAAAGCGCCGCCAGCGCCGCCGCTCCGGAACAGGCGGCGGACGTCTTGGCCCTGACGAAAACCGATGAGGGACTGCGGGACCTTCTTTACAAGCTGACCCCCGCGTCCAGGGACGTATTGGACCGGATGGAGGCGGGAAAGAAGGACATTTCCCCGGACGAGTGGACCGCCCTCTGCAAGGAGCTGAAGACCCTGGGGGCCATCTCCAAGGAGGACTTTCAGTACACCCAAGCCGGAATCCGCGTGATTCCTCTGGGCTATTGGGGCGAGGACGGGGAGTTCGTCAGGTACGACACGGTGTCCATCATGAAGAACAAGCTGCCGGATGTGCGCCACAGCCAAAGTGGACAGTGGATCTGCCCGGACGAGTATGACTGGAAGGGAGACCCCCTGGCCTATCTGGACAACTGGATGAAGTCTCTTTACAGCTGGCGCAGCGATATGGCCCGGGCGCGGAACGAGGACGGGTCTCCCAAATACAGCGACTTCTCTCCCATCACCAGCCAGATCAACGCCTGCCAAAGGGTCACGGACCTGGTGAAGGCGCTGTGGAAGTGCGGAGAGGGGGCGGGCCTGTGAGCGGCGGAGTCAACTACATTGTCAACAACACCGGAATTCCCACTTCGGAGTGGGGGAAGTACAAGCCGGCAGGGGTAAACCCCGACGGGCCCTCGGTGGACTTTTCGGATCTTCTCTCCGGCGGGAATCAGGAGATCGCCTCCAAGCTCTCCGACGGGGCGAAGAGAACCTTGCAGCGGCTGAAAGCCAATCCCAACGGCGTTTCCAAGGTGGAGTGGATGGACCTGACCCACGAGCTGAACGCCATGGGGGTCCTCAGCGATAAGGATTACCAGGGGACCAATATGATGTTTCACCTGGTGCCCCTGGGGGATATGGACAACCCCTACCCCACCTCGCCGGATATGCGGGACACCCTGGACCGCATCAGCCAGTGGCCGGGGGATCCCCTGGACTACCTGGACCAGTGGGCCTTTGCCCTGAAAAAATGGGGAGCGGAGCTGTCAAGGGAGCTGAATCCCGACGGCACCCCCAAGTACAAGGACCTGTCTCCCATCTATGACCAGGCGGCGGCCTGCGGCCGGGTGGCCGGGCTCATCAAGGGTCTGCTGGCGGCGGACCTGTTTGCCTCCAGGTAAGGGGCGGCAAGATTTGAACAAGCGGGACGGCTTTAGGCCGTCCCGCTTGTTCCTCCCCCTTGATAAACCCGGACAAACAGTATAAAATAGACCCGTCAAACATTTCATGCGGGAGGTTGAAATTTATGAAAGACGGATTCATCTCCGTGGCCTGCGGCGCGCCGGGACTCCGGCTGGCGGACTGCGCCTACAACGCCGAGCAGACCTTTCAGCTGATGCGCTCCGCCGAGAAGGCGGGGGTCAAGGTCCTGGTTCTGCCGGAGCTGGGCCTGACGGGCTACACCTGCGGCGACCTCTTCTATCAGGAAGCCCTCCTCCGGGAGGCGGAGGAGGCTCTGAAAACCGTGCTGGAGGCCACGCGGAATTTGGAAGTGGTGACGGCGGTAGGCATGCCCCTGCGGGTTCACAACAAACTGTATAATTGCGCCGTTATCATACAAAAGGGAAACATTCTGGGGGTGGTCCCGAAAACCCATCTGCCCAATTACGGCGAGTTTTACGAAAAGCGCTGGTTCGCTCCGGCCCCGGCGGAGCCGGAGAGCCTCCCCCTGCTGGGGCAGGAGTTCGTCACCTTCGGCGCGGGGCAGGTCTTCCGGTGCGGGAACGTGCCGGGGCTGGTGCTGGGCTTTGAGATCTGCGAGGACCTCTGGTCTCCGGATTCCCCCTCCGTCCGGATGGCCAAGGACGGGGCCGCCATCATCGGCAACCTCTCCGCCAGCAACGATCTGGTGGGCAAGGACGCCTACCGCCGCCAGCTGGTGACCATGCAGAGCGCCAAGCTCCTCTGCGGCTATGTCTATGCCAGCGCCGGGGCGGGGGAGTCCACCGCCGACCTGGTCTTCGGGGCCCATCAGCTCATCGCGGAGAACGGGACCCTCTTGGCGGAGCGCCGCTTTGAGGGGGGGCTGCTGGTGTCGGAGATCGACGTCCAGCGCCTTGGGTATGAGCGCCGCCGGACCCAGTCCCTGGGGGAGGGCTCCGGAAACGAGGGGTGCGAGGAGACCTTCACCCTGACGGAGGGCAGAACGAAGCTGACCCGTCATGTGTCCCCCATGCCCTTCGTCCCCGAGGGGAAGGAGGACCGGGACGAGCGCTGCCGGGAGATTCTGCTGCTGGCCTCCCTGGGGCTCAAGCAGCGCCTGCGGCACACCGGGGCCAAGTGCGCCGTGGTGGGCCTCTCCGGCGGGCTGGACTCCACCCTGGCGGTGCTGATTACCGGCCTTGCCATGAAGCTGCTGGACCGGCCCCTGACGGACATCATCGCCGTCACCATGCCCTGCTTCGGCACCACGGACCGGACGCGGAACAACGCGGTCCTCCTGGCGGAGCAGATGGGGGCAAGCCTCCGGACCGTGGATATCTCCCAATCCGTCCGCAGCCACTTCCGGGACATCGGCCACGACCCGGAGGACCACAGCGTCACCTACGAGAACGCCCAGGCACGGGAGCGGACCCAGGTCCTCATGGATATCGCCAATGAGAACGGGGGCCTTGTCATCGGCACGGGGGACCTCAGCGAGCTGGCCCTGGGCTGGTGCACCTACAACGGGGACCACATGAGCATGTACGCCGTCAACGCCTCCATCCCGAAGACCCTGGTCCGGCACCTGGTGGGCTACCTCTCCCGAGACGGGGAGGAGCCGGAGCTCCACGACGTGCTGGAGGACATCCTGGATACCCCCGTGTCCCCGGAGCTGCTGCCCGCCGTCCAGGGGGAGATCAGCCAGCGGACGGAGGACCTGGTGGGCCCCTACGAGCTCCATGACTTCTTCCTGTATTACGTCGTCCGCTGGGGCTTCGCGCCGGGGAAGGTCTTCCGCCTGGCCCAGCACGCCCTGGGGCGGAAGTACGACCGGGAGGTCATTTTGAAGTGGCTGAAGTCCTTCTACCGCCGCTTCTTCACCCAGCAGTTCAAGCGGGACTGCGTCCCCAACGGGCCCAAGATCGGCACCGTCTCCCTGTCCCCCCGTGGCGATTGGCGGATGCCCAGCGACGCGCAAGCCGCCTTGTGGCTTGCCGAGGCGGAGGCCCTGTCATGAGAAAGCTGATATGCGCGGCGGCGCTGCTGGCCCTTCTCCTCACCGGCTGCGGCGGGGAGATGGTGCCCCCGCCGCCGGAGGTCCCGGACCCGCCTCCATCCGAGAGCCCCGAGACGCCGCCGGAGACCCCGGAAGAGCCCCAGGAGCCGGAGGACGCTGAGGAGGCCGCGCTCCTGGCCCTGCTGGAGGGCATGACCCTGGAGGAGAAAACCGGGCAGCTCTTTTTCGTCCGGGTTCCGGCGGAGAACGCCCTGGAGGACGTGACCACCTACCACCTGGGGGGCTACCTCCTCTTTGGCCGGGACACCCAGGACAAAACCGCCAACGATTTGATTCAGACCATCGCCTCCTGGCAGACCCAGGCGGTGCATTATGACACGGGGATTCCCCTGCTCATCGGTGTGGACGAGGAAGGCGGCACCGTGGTCCGGGTCAGCTCGAACCCCCATCTGCGGAGCAAGAAGTTTTCCAGTCCCGGAACGCTCTGGAAGGAGGGCTTGGACGCCCTGCTCCGAGAGACCCGGGAGAAGTCCATCCTTCTGAAGAGCTTGGGTTTCAATGTGAACCTGGCTCCGGTGGCGGACGTGTCCACCAACTCCGGCGATTTCATCTATGATCGGACTACCGGCATGGACGCGGAGGAGACTGCGGATTATACCGCCCGGGTGACGGAGGCCCAGTCCTTCTATGGCCTGGGCAGCGTCTTGAAGCACTTCCCCGGCTATGGGAACAACAAAGATACTCACACCGGCGTAGCCGTGGATGAACGGTCTATGGAGACGTTTCTGGAGCAGGATTTTCTCCCCTTTCAGGCGGGCATCGCTGTGGAGGAGACGGTCTGGCCCTCCGGTGAGCTCCGCCGCCTCCGGCCCGCCGTGCTGGTGAGTCACAACATCGTAAATTGTATGGACCCGGACCTCCCCGCCTCCCTGTCGCCGGAGGTCCACCGGATTCTCCGGGAGGACCTGGGCTTTGAGGGCGTGGTGATGACCGACGACCTTGCCATGGACGCGGTGAAAGCCTACGCGGCAGACGGAAACGTAGCGGTGATGTCCATCCAGGCCGGGAACGACCTGGTGGTGACCACGGATTACCGGACCCAGATTCCCAGGGTTATCCAGGCGGTGAAGAACGGGACCCTGGATGAGGAGGCCATCGACGCCGCCTGCCTCCGGGTCCTCCGCTGGAAGGCGGAGCTGGGCCTTCTGGAGCTGACGGAGGCGGGGACCTTACAGCCCGCGCCGGGTTTCTGACGCGGAAAGGAGTACATCAAATGACCCAAAAACTCTACTACGACGACGCCTTCCTCCGGGAATTCCCCGCCGAGGTCCTCTCCTGCGAGGCCGCCGGGGAGGTCTGGAAGGTGGTCCTGGATCAGACGGCCTTTTATCCCGAGGGGGGCGGCCAGCCCGCCGACCAGGGGGTTTTGAAGACCCCTGCCGGAGACGTCCCCGTCACCGACGTCCACGAGAAGGACGGCGCGGTGGTGCACACCTGTTCCGCTCCCGTCGAGGCGGGAACGGTGGTCACGGGGGTCCTGGACTGGGCCCGGCGCTTCGACCACATGCAGCAGCACTCCGGGGAGCATATCCTCAGCGGCATCCTGTGCCGCCTGTACGGCTGCGACAACGTGGGCTTCCACCTGGGGGCGGAGGCCGTCACCATTGATTACAACACCGATATCACCTGGGAACAGGCCCTGGAGGCGGAGCGCCTGGCCAACGAAACGGTCTGGGCGGACCGGGAGACCGAAATCTTCTATCCCTCCCCCGAGGAGCTGGCGGCCCTGGACTACCGGAGCAAGAAGGAACTGACGGGGCAGGTCCGCATCGTGGAGTTCCCGGAGGCGGACCGCTGCGCCTGCTGCGGCACCCATGTGGAGCGGGCGGGCCAGGCGGGCCCCATCAAGGTCCTCTCCTGCCAAAAGTTCCGGGAGGGGGTCCGGATGGAAATTCTCTGCGGAAACCGGGCCCTCCGGTATCTCAGCGGGACTTATGACCAGGCCAGGGCCGTGGGCCAGCGGCTCAGCGTAAAGCCCCTGGAGACCCTGGCGGCGGTAGAGCGGCTGGAGGACGAGCTGTCCGCCGCCAAGGCCCGGATCGCCGATTTGGAGCAGACGGCCTTCGCCGCCATTGCCGCCGAACAGGCGGGGCGGGGGGACGCGCTCCTCTTCCAGTCCCCCATGCGGCCCGACAGCCTCCGCCGCCTGGCGGACGCGGTGGGCAGGACCTGCGGCGGCCTGGCGGCGGTCTTCTCCGGGGAGGGGGAGGCGTGGAGCTACGCCCTCATCCGGGCGGACGGGACGGATATTTCCGCCCTG
>VSMY01000127.1:0-3858 GCA_009773995.1 Oscillibacter sp.
GATCTCCCCCAGCAGGGGGCCGAACTCCCCGCCCGCCGCCCCCTGGGCCCGGGGGCCGTCCCACTCCAGGACGTACCGCCCGCCGTGGCGGGCCGCCTGGGCCTCCGCCCCCGCCCGCCGCCGGGACGCGCCCTTGTTCCAGGACTTCACGATGGCGGCGGACATCCAGATGAGGAACACGATGAACAGCAGGATGATGACGATATACATAAGCGTTCTCCTTCTTTCCGATTTCTCCGGGCATGTGCTGAAACCCTCGCGCCTCCCTTTTCCGGGACGGGCCCCGGCGCCCGTCCCTTGCCGTATTGCGTTCCACCGCAGCGGACCGGGGGCGGCTCTGCCCCCGGTGAACCCGCCGGGTGGAAAACAAAAACGCCGTGCAGGCAAAACCCTACACAGCGCGAGAAGCAAACGCCTTTCATGCGGACACGGCATAAGGAATGCAACGGCAAAACCCGCCCCTTGCGTCAAGGGCCGGATTGTCGTATAATATCCCCATGCGGTGCGGCCGTTCGGCCGTTGTGTAGGTGGGTCTAGCACCTGTGCAGGCCGACGGGTGTTGGCGCGCTCGCCGGCTGCCGCATTTTTGTTTTCCAGGTCGATTATAGCAGGATTTCCCCGGCAATGCAAGACCCCCCTTGCCGCCGCCGGGACGGTATTTGACAAATGGCTGCCCGGATGGTAAAATAATCCCGCTCCCCAAAAGGGAGCGGGAACGCTGCGCAGCGGACAGGCGGCTGGCCACGTCCTCCGAAAGGAGGTGAGGCCGTATGCGGATTACGCTACATATCGGACGGTTTACCGTAACGATTGTCGTGAAATGCAGAAACCGCCACTCTGGCAAGTGACGGTTTCTTGGCGGTTTTTTTCCGTCCAACGAAATTGATTCACTAGGGCCAGCCGCCTTGCGCAGCGTTCCCTTTATCTGCATTATAGCAGTTCAAGGGAACGCTGTCAAGCCGGGCGGCGGCTCGGAATCCAGCTTTTAAAAAGGAGAGGATCGTTATGCTGAGACCAAAGGAAGTCGTTCGATTATGGGTAGACGCCTTTAACGCCGGGGACGCGGAGGCCGTCGCCGCCCTGTATCACCCGGACGCGGTAAACCACCAGGTGGCCAACGAGCCGGTCCGGGGCCGGGCCGCCATCCGGGAGATGTTCGCCGGGGAATTTGCCGCCGCCAAGATGGTCTGTATCGTGGAAAACCTCTTCGAGGACGGACAGTGGGCGATTTTGGAGTGGCGGGACCCCCTGGGCCTGCGGGGCTGCGGGTTCTTCCAGGTGGAGGAGGGAAAAATCGTCTTCCAGCGGGGCTATTGGGACAAGCTCTCCTTCCTGAAGCAGCACGGCCTCCCCATCGAGTGACGCTTGGGCCTCACGCCCCCGCCTCCTTCCGCATGGAAACCAGGGTGCCGTTGAGCTCCGCCCCCAAAATCAGCACGTTGGCGGACATGTAGAGCCAGATCATCAGCACCACCACCGCGCCGATGGACCCGTAGAGCAGGGAGTAATGGGCGAAGTTGTCCACATACATGGCGTACAGCCAGCTCAGGCCCATCCAGGCCGCCAGGGCCGCCAGGGTGCCGGGCCACAGGTCCCTCCAGGGCCTCCGGCCGTCCTGGGCCAGGGCGTAGAGGAAGAACAGGGCGAAGTAGCCCACCACCGCCGCCGCCGGGAAGCGCATCCGGGCCCACAGCTCCGCCACAAACAGCGGTAGGCGGAAATTCCCCACGGCGTAGCCCAGCAGCCGGTCGCCGATGGTCATCAGGGCCAGGGTCAGGGCGATGGAGGAGATCAGCACCACGGTGTAGAGCAGGGTTTTCATCCGGTGGATCACCGCCCGCCTGGGGGGGCCCAGGTGGTAGGCCGTCCGCACGGAGACCATCAGGGCGTTGGTGGCCCGCATGGGGAACCAGATGGAGAAGAACAGGCCGAAGACCATGAGCTGGGGGCTGGGGCTCCGGCTCACATGGAGCAGGTAGGCCCGGACGATGTCCACCACGTCCCGGGGCAGGAACTCCCCCAGGGCCAGGAGAATGGCGGTGACGTTCAGGTCCAGCAGGCCCAGCAGGGCGCTGATGAAGATGAGGAAGGGGAAAATCATAAACAGCAGGTAGAAGGCCAGGGCGGCGCTTTGGACTCCCACGTTGTGGCGGAAGTAACGCCGGGCCAGAAGGTAGATCCCGCGGGACAGCTTGCGGGTCATGACGGACTCACCACGCTTTCCATGCCAAAATAGCCGGTCACTCCCAGGTCTCCCAAATCTCAGGATGATAACCCACCGTGGCCTCTTTCCCGTTACGGACGATGGGCGTCCGGAAGAGGACCGGGTTCTCCAGCAGCTTCTCCTCCTGGGCGGCGGGGGTGACGTAGGCCATGTACAGCTCCTCATAGGCCCGGCAGTTTGGGTTTACCAGAGCCTGGAAGCCAACTTTCTGCTTGACGGATTGGTACTCTCGGGGGGATAATCCCTTTGAGGGGAGATCGATGTACTGGAACTTGATTCGGCGCTCCTTGAACCAGCGCTGGGCCTTCTTGGTGTCGAAGCACTTGGCCGAGCCGAAGATCTGGATGTTCATGAGACGTTCTCCTTTGAAGCCATTCTATTATAATCCGCAGGGAGGGACCTTTATGACGAAAGCAGTCGAGACCTTGAAGTCCTGGGTACGGGAGGCCAAAGCCATCGCCTTCTTCGGCGGCGCGGGGGTCAGCACGGAATCCGGCATCCCGGATTTCCGCTCCACCGGGGGCTTGTACCACCAGGAGTGGAAGTACCCGCCGGAAACCATTTTAAGCCATACCTTCTATAAAAGCAACCCTGAGGAATTTTTCCGCTTCTACCGGGCCAAAATGCTGGCTCCCGAGGCCAAGCCCAACGCCGCCCATCGGAAGCTGGCGGAGTGGGAGGCGGCGGGGAAGCTCACCGCCGTGGTCACCCAGAACATCGACGGCCTTCACCAGGCGGCGGGAAGCAAACACGTCTGCGAGCTCCACGGCAGCGTCCACCGGAACTACTGCGAACGCTGCGGGAAGTTCTACGGCCTGGACTTCATCCTGAACGGGACCGGGGTGCCCTGGTGTACCTGCGGCGGCGTTGTCAAGCCCGACGTGGTCCTCTACGAGGAGGGCTTGGACGGGGAGGTGATGAACGACGCGGTGCGCTCCATCGCCCGGGCGGACCTGCTGATCATCGGGGGCACCTCGCTGAACGTCTGGCCCGCGGCGGGGCTCATCAACTACTTCCAGGGAACCCGGCTTGCTCTCATCAACAAGTCCGCCGTGGCCCGGGATCTCTCCGCCGGGCTGGTGATTACGGACCCCATCGGCGAGGTGATGGCCCAGCTGTAAGCCTTTGGAAAAGGCGGCCCCTCCGCGGCCGGGCGGAGGGGCCGGGGCGGTTTCCCCCAGGAAAAAAATCGGGAAAAACGGAAAATGGGTGTTGACAACCGGGACGGTCCCGGCTATAATAATCAAGCAGTCTTTTTTGGGGGACGCAAGTTTACGCGGCTGTGCTGGAACTGGTAGACAGGCCAGCTTGAGGTGCTGGTGTCGATTCGACGTGTGGGTTCAAGTCCCGTCAGCCGCACCACGCTTCCCCTTTGGAAGGCTCCACACCATGCGCGAGTGGTGGAATTGGCAGACTCGCTAGATTCAGGTTCTAGTGTCCTTTACGGACGTGCGGGTTCAAGTCCCGCCTCGCGCACCAGAGAACAGGGTCCCGTCTCAGCCGGGACGGGACCCCTCTCGTTTTCGTCCGTGAGACCGAACAAGTTGATAAAGATGCGCGCGAGTGGTGGAATTGGCAGACTCGCTAGATTCAGGTTCTAGTGTCCTTTACGGACGTGCGGGTTCAAGTCCCGC
>VSMY01000127.1:3958-6821 GCA_009773995.1 Oscillibacter sp.
CTCGCGCACCAAAAAGAAGCACGCCGTAGGCGTGTTTCTTTTTGGTGCACGAGGCTCCGCCTTTTGCCTCCGGCAAAAGGCGGCCGCTGCGGCGGGCTATTAAACATGCAGGAAAACCCGCCGTGGTTTCCCCCGCGTCCGCGCGGCGGGGCTTTATTGAACATGCAGGGGAAACCGCATGGTTTCCCCCGCGTCCGCGCGGCGGGGCTTTATTGAACATGCGGGGGAAACCGCACGGTTTCCCCCGCATACACCCCCTTCCTGCAATGACAAGGGGTGCGGCTGATGAAGGATCTTTGAATAGGAGGCGTTATGGAAGTTTCAAGAAAAGAGGAACTATTGGAAGCGAAGCGGCAGATTGAATCCACGATTCATAAGCTCGAGGAAACCGTCAAGACGCTCCGGAGCAAGGAGAATCCGGAACGGTATAAGTCCCAGATTACACTGGCGGAGCGAAGGATCCAAGCGTTTGAGCTTGCGGTATGTTTGATAGAACAGGAATTCACCCGCCTGTAATGTATGAAAGGAGCGCCTGGCCGATCGGCCGGGCGCTCTTACGGTTTGTTCTGCCGGGGGAAGGGCGGGCCCGTAGGGGCGGCAGATTGCCGCCCCTACGGGGTGATCACCCCCCAACCGCCAAGTTAGCGGCAGCGAGGACGGGAGGACAGGCCTTGCATCGACCTGCAAAACCCCCGCTCAATCCACGCCGCGGGCAGAAGACATGCGTACCAAACAGTCTGTACCGTAGCCGCGCCCCCGTCTTACGTCCCCCCGCAGGGACATACTTCTTTTTCTCTTTTGGACCGTGCACGGCCCGTTTTCTCGTTTTCTTCTGGCAAGAAAAAGAGAAAATGGGGGGTGCAATGCACCAGCCATCGCTGGCCTCCAATCCGCCCCGCCCGAAGGGCGAGCATCAGCCTCCCTCCTGCTCAGGAGGAATCGCCAGCTGAAACCCATCCCAGTCATACGCCCGCTCTTCCACAAGGGCCCAGGTATACCCCGCCTTCTCGCACTCCTCCCAGGTGAGGAACCGGAAGTAAAACTCCACATCCAGGTGGCAGGGCAGGATGTCCATGATAATCTTTTCAATCTGCTCAAATTCCGCCGGGACTCCCGCTGTTCCGGGAAACACCACCCGGACGCGGTTAGTTCCCATCTCAACGGCCTGGGCCCAGATACCGCAGCCCCGGATGGTCCGGCCGATGGCCTCCGGCGTCAGGCTGTCCCCGTCGATCTGCAGCAGGGCGGCGATGGCCGCCCGGCGTTCCTCCGCCGTGACGGCGGCGGGGCGGCGGAGAAACAGCGCCTCCCGGCGGCGCAGTCCCTCGCCCTCCGCCGTGGCGGTAACGCCCTCCCGCTCTACTTCATCCAAACGGGCCGACACGGCGTCCAGCCCGTTTCCCAAGGCATAGAGCTCCGCCCCGCTGAGGGAGTCCCGGTCCAGCCGGTAGACCCCCAGGGGGGCCAGCAGGGCCCGTAAATATTCCTCGTACATGCGTTATCCCTCCTCCGCCAGCTCCGTTACCTCCAGCGTTCCCAGCACCGGCAGGACGGTGCTGTCCGCCGGGATATCCTCCGCCGGGGCGGTGAAGCGGTAGTTTTCCACGCCCTCCAGATCGTAGAGCCGGTTTCCCAGCTCCGCCAGCAGCACGGCCCGGCCCAGCAGCCGCCCGCTGAAGAAACCGGCCATGGCCCGCCGGGCGGACTCCAGCACCGCCTCCTTGTCCGCCCCCTCCCTGGGGGCCACGGCCACCGCCACGTTCACCGTCCGGCTGGTGGGGGCCAGGGCCTTTACCGTTACGGCAATCTCCCGCTTCTCCTGAAGCTCCGCCTGGAGGCCCGCCAGCAGCTCCCCGTCCGGGAGGCCGTTCTCTCCGGTGACGTAGACGTTCACCGTCCCCGGCCCCTCCGCCCGGCCCACGGCTTTGGCCGCCGTCACACCGGGATAGCCCATGGCCGTGGTCTCGTACCAGGCGGCGTTGGCCCCGTTGGGCAGACGCCGGTAGCTTTCCAGAATCCGGGCGCGGAAGGTCTCGTCCTCCTCCTCCCCGCTCCCCCCGGTGAACGCGCCGGGGTTCGTCACCGCCGTCACCGCCGTGGGGCAGGCCGTCAGAAACCGCACCGCCCCCGGCACCACGTTGCCTCCCGGCCCGGCCTCCACCGCCTCGGCGGGGGCGTCGGCGTACAGGGCCCCCGGGGCGATTGCCGCGTCCTCCGTGGTCCGCACCCGGACCTCCTCCGCCGTCATGCACACCGTCCCCGCCGGGATGGTCACGTCCACCACGGGGGCCGCCTCCACGGAAAAGCGCAGGGAGCCCCCGGACCGGGTGGCCCCCAGGCGCTTCAAGCCCCGCATGGCCCCGTGGCGGTCCAGGTAGACCCCCTGGGCCGTCTGGGGGAAGCTCTGGTCCAGCACCCAGTCCGCCTGTATCTCCAGGGCCTGGAGCTCCGCCGCCGCGGCCCACAGCCGCACCGCCAGGTCGCAGCCCGCCTCCGGCGTGAAGCCCGCCCGCCGGGCAAAGTCCGCCAGCAGCTTCTCATAAATCGTCTCGATACTCCGCATCGTTCTCCCTCTCCCTCTCAGGGACGGACCTCCACCGTCACCGGCAGGTCCTCCCCCTCATAGCGCAGATAGACCGTCACCGCCGCCGCGCCGTCCCGGCCCTGCTTCAGGATCACGTCCTCCACGGTCACCGGCTCCGCCTCCAGGGCCTCCGTCACGTATTGCCTGGCGGCGCTCCGCCGTTCCGGGCCGGGAACTTGCCCCAGGGCCCACAGGCGGCTTCCCAGGTCCGCCTGGAAGGGAAAGCTCCCCCGCCGGGCCGTCAGCCGGAAGAGCGCCCGCTGCAAAAGGGCCTCCCGG
>VSMY01000128.1 GCA_009773995.1 Oscillibacter sp.
GCGACTCCTATGAAAAAGCCACAGCACGGGCCAAGTACCTGGACGACCTCTGTGACCGCAGCGCCCTGATTGCGAAAATCTGCCATTCCACCATTGCCCACGGGTTTGTGAAGTCCGTGGACGCGTCGGCGGCGGAGGCCGTCCCCGGCGTGGTGAAAATCCTGACCTGCTTTGACGCGCCGGACGTCGAGTTCCCCACGGCGGGCCATCCCTGGTCCACGGACCCCCACCACCAGGACGTGGCGGACCGCCATCTCCTGAACCGCCATGTGCGCTATTACGGCGACGAGGTGGCCGTGGTCATCGCCGAGGACGAGGTAGCCGCCGCCCAGGCCGTCCGAGCCATCAAGGTCGAGTATGAGGAGCTGCCCTTCGTTCTGGACGTCCAGGAAGCCATGAAGGACGGCGCGCCCCAGCTCCATGAGGGCCGGACAAACAATATCCTAGCCCACTCCGACGTCCGCCGGGGGGACTACGAGGCCGCCCGGCGGGAGCCCGGCCTCATCAAGGTGGAGGGCTGGTACGACACCCCCACGGTCCAGCACTGCCACATTGAGAACCACGGCTGCTTCGCCTACGAAGAGGCGGGGCGGGTGGTGGTGGTCAGCTCCACCCAGATTCCCCACATCGTCCGCCGGGTGGTGGGGCAGGCCCTGGGGATTCCCTGGGGCAAAGTCCGGATCATCAAGCCCTATATCGGCGGCGGCTTTGGCAACAAGCAGGACGCGCTGTACGAGCCCCTGTGCGCCTGGTGCTCCACCCAAGTGGGGGGACGGCTGGTGAAGCTGGAGTGCAGCCGGGAGGAGACCTTCGTCTCCAACCGGGTCCGCCACGCCATCCGTACCCACATCATCTCTTACGTCCGGCCCGACGGGACCTTAGTCGCCCGGAAGCTGGAGGCCTTCTCCAACCAGGGGGCCTACGCCTCCCACGGCCACGGGATCGTGGCCAAGGGCATGAACGCCTTCCCCCAGCTCTACCCCTGTCCCAACGTGGAGTGCGACAGCTGGACGGTCTACACGAACCGGCCCTCCGCCGGAGCCATGCGGGGCTACGGCATCCCCCAGGCCATGTTCGCCGGGGAGAGTCACATCGACGACATCTGCAAGGCGATTGGGATGAGCCCCCTGGAGTTCCGCCGGAAGAACCTCATGCCCGTGGGCTATGTGGACGGCTTCTCGAAAAACGAACTGTACCACGACACCTTCAACCAGTGCATGGACCTGGCCCTGGAGAAGCTGGACTTTGAGAAGAAGTTCCGGGAGTACCAGAACCAGACGGGCCCGGTCCGCCGGGGCGTGGGCCTGGCGGTCTTCTGGTACAACACCGCCGTGTGGCCCATCTCCCTGGAGTCCTCCTCCTGCCGGATGGTGCTGAACCAGGACGGGTCTTTGCAGTTCCAGACCGGCGAGACGGAGATCGGCCAGGGCTGCGACACCGCCTACTCCCAGATGGTGGCGGACGCCGTGGGGATTCCCCTCAGCGATGTGCACGTGGTCTCCACTCAGGATACCGATATTACCCCCTTCGGCACCGGGGCCTATGCCTCCCGGCAGACCTACATCGGCGGCTTCTCCATCATGCAGACGGCCCTGGCCCTGCGGGAGCGCATCCTGAACGTCGCCCACGAGCAGACCCGGATGCCCGTCTCCAACCTGGACCTGGTGGACGGGCAGATCGTCCGCAAGAGCGACGGCAGAATCTTGAAATCCCTGGGGGACCTGGCTCTGGAAAGCCTTTATTCCCTGGAGAGCAGCCGCCATATTACCGCCGAGACCACCGCCCAGATTAAGTCCAACGCCTACTCCTTCGGCTGCTCCTTCGCGGAGGTGGAAGTCGATATCCCCATGTGCAAAGCAAAGCTGCTGCGGCTGATAAATGTTCACGACTGCGGAACCCTCATTAACCCCGCCCTGGCGGAGGCCCAGGTCCACGGCGGCATGTCCATGGCCATCGGCTACGGCCTTTCCGAGGAACTGAAATTCGACGAGAAGACGGGAAAGCCCCTGAACAACAACCTGCTGGACTATAAGCTCTCCACCTTCATGGACCACCCTGCGCTGGAGGTTGGCTTCGTGGAGAACCCGGAGCCCACGTCCCCCTACGGCACCAAGGCCCTGGGCGAGCCCCCGGCCTGTTCGCCGGCCCCGGCCATCCGGAACGCCATTCTGAACGCCACCAGCGTGGCCATCGATTCCTGCCCCATCACGCCCCACGTCCTCTACCGGAAGTTTAAAGAGGCGGGGCTCATCAACGACTAAAGGAGGGCCCAGCGTATGTATGACATGAAAGCCCTGTATCAAGCCAAAAGCGTCAAGGACGCCGTGGCCCTGCGGCTGGCCCACCCGGAGGCCCAGATCATCGCCGGAGGCTCCGACGTGCTGGTCCAGATGCGGGAGGGCAAGCGGGCCGGGGCGGAGCTCATCTCCATCCAGACTCTGGACGAGATTCGGGGGGTGTCCCTGGACGAGGACGGAACCCTCCGCATCGGGTCCCTCACCAGCTTTTCCCATATCACGCGGGACCCGCTGATCCAGAAGTACATCAACGTTTTGGGGGAGGCCGTGGACCAGGTGGGCGGCCCCCAGATTCGGAACATCGGCACCATTGGAGGGAACACCTGCAACGGCGTCACTTCCGCCGACTCCGCCTCGACGCTCCACGCCTGGGACGCCGTGGTGGAGCTGACGGGCCCGGAGGGCATCCGCCGCCAGCCCATCCATGATTTCTATATCAAGGCGGGGAAGGTGGACATCCGGGAAGGGGAGATCCAGACCGCCATCCTGATTCCCAAGGAAAGCTACGAGAACTGCTTCGGCCACTATATCAAATACGCCATGCGCAGCGCCATGGACATCGCCACCCTGGGGACCTCCGTCAATGTCCGGCTCTCCGCCGACAAGAAAACGGTAGAACGGGCGCGTGTGGCCTTCGGTGTGGCGGGCCCTGTGCCCCTGCGGGCGGGGACGGCGGAGAAACTGGCGGCGGGACGGCCCGTCAGCCTGGAGCTGGCGGAGGAATTCGCCCAGGCGGTCAAGGAGGACATCAATCCCCGGGACTCCTGGCGGGCGGCCAAGGACTTCCGGCTCCACATCGCCGTGGAGAGCGCCAAGCGGGCCTTTATCGAGTCCGTGAAACTGGCGGGAGGTGAGCTGTAATGGAGAAACATCAAATTCAGTATCAGACCGTCCATTTCAACCTCAACGGCAAGGATGTGGAGCGGACGGTGGACGTCCGGGCCAGCCTGACCGACATGCTGCGGAACGACTTTCGGATGACCTCCGTCAAAAAGGGCTGCGAGGTGGGCGAGTGCGGAGCCTGCAACGTCCTCATCGACGGGGAAGCCTTCAACTCCTGCATCTACCTGGCCGTCTGGGCCGAGGGCAAGAAGGTCCGGACCCTGGAGGGTCTCCTGGGCCCCAACGGTGAGCTTTCCGACATCCAGCAGGCTTTCGTGGACGAGGCGGCCATCCAGTGCGGCTTCTGCTCCCCCGGCTTCATCCTGACGGCGGTGGAGATTCTGGAGAGCGGGAGGGAGTACACGGATGACGAGCTGCGCAAGCTCCTCTCCGGCCACCTGTGCCGCTGTACCGGATACGAGAACATCCTCCGGGCGGTGAAGAAGACCATGTATAAGCGCCTGGGAAAAGATGCACCTCAGTGATAGCAAAAAGGAGGCGGGATGCTTACAGCATCCCGCCTCCTCTTAACATATTGAAAAAAACTAGTAGCCCGATTTCTGCTTGTCCGGCTGGCCGTAGGACTTGAAGCGCTCCATCACGTCGGCCATGGCCTCTTTGCTGAGAATATTGGGCGTCCCGACGCACAGGGCCCGGTATTGGAGCTCCGCCACGTATTCCAGGTTCAGCGCCAGGCCGTAAGCCCCGGCCAGGTCCTTCCCGCAGGCCACCAGGCCGTGGTTCCCCAGCAGGACCGCGTCGCAGTCCCCGGCGGTCTCCACGGCGGCCTCCGCCAGCTCCAGGGTGCCGAAGGGGAAGTAGGGCGCGCAGGGGATCTCCGCCGCCCTTGCGTCGGCGATGGCGTAGTGGACCGCCCGGAGGGGCATTCCAAGCACGGCGAAGGTGGTGCAGTACATGGAGTGGGTGTGGACCACGGCCCGGATATGGGGCTTGTTCTTGTAAAAGAGGGTGTGGAGGGCCCATTCGCTGGAGGGCTTCCGGGTCCCCTCCACAATCTTGGCCTCTAGGTCCGTCACCACCACGTCCTCCGGCCGGGTGTCGAAATAGCCGATGCCGGAGGGGCTGATGGCCATCAGGCCCTGCTCCGGGACATAGACGCTGATATTTCCGCTGGTGCCGGTGCAGAGGCGGTCGGCGCTCATTTTTCTGCCGTACTCCACCACCAGCTCCCGTTCCTTTTGCAATAGCATAGCCGTATTCTCCTCAATAAAATTCCCGGACGTCCGTATCGAAGTAACGGTCCAGCAGATAGGGGACGTAGACCCCCTTGTCCGTCACCACGCCGGAGATCAGATGGGGCGGCGTTAGGTCGAAGGAGGGATAAATGCCTTTGACCTCCGGGACGGTGTTGGGGATGTCCCAGGAGCGGAGCACCGGACCGGGGTCCCGCTGCTCGATGACGATGTCCGCCGCGGACCGTTTGTCGGCGTCGGGGATGCCGGTGACGTAATAGGGGACGCCGAAGTACTTCGCCAGGATGGCCAGCTGGAAGGTGCCCGTCTTGTTGGCGATGTGCCCGTCCCGGGCGATGGCGTCGGCGGCGGAGGTGAAGAGGCTGATTCCCTCCCGCTCCATGGCGTAAGCCGCCATGTTGTCCGTGAGGACCGTGGTGTCGAAGCCCGCCTGGGCGAAGCAGCTGGCCGTGAGCCGGGCCCCCTGGAGGAAGGGGCGGGTCTCCGCGCAGAAGACCCGGAAGGACTTTCCCGTCCGCCTTGCGGCCCGGATGAGGGTCCCGATGACGGTTTCCCCATAGCACTGTGTGAGAATCGTCCCGCCCTCCGGGATGAGGGACTCCAAACGGTCCCCCACCAGCTGCATCGTGCTGTAGCGCCGGTTCAGGGAGGCCAGCGTATCCTCCACCACGGCGGCCACGGGGTCCCGCCCCGCCTCCAGCGCCGCCTCCGCCATATCGGCGCAGCGGAAGGTGATCTTGCCGTAGCGGCCCGCGGTGGTGGGCCGGGCATGAGCCAGGTCCTGGGCCGCCTGACGGAGAAAAGCAATTTGTTCCGCATTCCCCTTATCCCGGACCTGATGCGCCGCCAGAGCCATGCCCATGCCCACGGCGGTGTAGGGCCCCGCGCTCTGGGTCACCATGTCCGCGATGGCCCGGACCACTTGGCCGTAGGTCTCACAGACCTCGAAGCGGATCTCCCGGGGGTAGACCCGGCGATCCAGGATACGGACCTTTCCGTCCTCGTACCAGGCCACGTTTTCGTATTTCAGGAGAAAGGGCATTCCCTCGTCCATTCGTGCCATAGGCCGCGCCTCCTTTGCGCCCGTTTTTCCCATCATACCCCATCGGGCGGAAAATTGCAAACGGGAAAACAGTTGCCTTTTTCCGGCCCTTCCGCTATACTGGGCCCAGCAAAGAGGAAAGGGAGGGAGTCCCCATGACGGAGCTCCGAAAACACGCGGAACAGATCTATGCCGAGGCCATCCGCCGGGCCTTGCCGGACGTGGCGGTGAAGGAGGCTTTGAAGGGCTTTCATCCCGGTCCCGGCCGGACGCTGCTGATCGCCGTAGGAAAGGCGGCGTGGCGCATGGCCTCCGCCGCCCTGGAAACCGTGGAAGTGGATGGGGGACTGGTGGTGACGAAGTACGGCCACAGCCGGGGGCCTCTTCCCGGACTGGAGATCCTGGAGGCGGGGCACCCGGTGGCGGACGCCGCCTCCTTCGCCGCGGCGGAGCGGGCGCTGGCGCTGGCCCGGGGACTGGGGGAGGGGGACGACCTGCTCTTCCTTCTCTCCGGCGGGGGCTCCGCCCTCTTCGAGTCGTCGGTGCTCTCCCTGGAGGAGGTTCAGGAGATCAACCGACGGCTCCTGGCCTGCGGCGCGGACATCCAGGAGGTCAACCGGGTCCGCAAGCGCCTGTCCAACGTGAAGGGGGGCCGCTTCGGCGCGGCCTGCGCCCCGGCACGGGTGTTCTCCGTGGTCCTCTCCGACGTGGTGGGGGACCGGCTGGACATGATCGCCTCCGGCCCCGCCGCCGTGGACGCCTCTACCCTTGCGGAAACCCTGGCGGTGGTGGAGAAATACTGCTTAAAGCTGTCCCCCCAGGCCCAAGCGCTGTTGGAACGGCCTCTCCCGGCGGCGCTGCCCCATGTGGAGAGCCGCATCTGCGGCAGCGTTTCCCAGCTCTGCCAGACAGCAGCGGAGGTTTGCCGGGGATTGGGCTACGAGGCCCGCGTTCTCACGGACCAGGCGGCGGGGGAGGCCCGGGAGACCGGGGAAAATCTGGCCCGGCTCCTCCTCCGGGAGCGGGAGGCGGGAAAGCCCCTGGCTCTGATCCTGGGCGGCGAGACCGTGGTGCGGCTCACCGGAAAGGGCAAAGGAGGCCGGAATCAGGAGCTGGCCCTGGCGGCGGCCCCCATCCTAGCGGGGACGGAGGGAACAGCCTTGTTCTCCGTGGGTTCCGACGGCACCGACGGCCCCACGGACGCGGCGGGGGGCTATGTGGACGGGGGGACCTGGGACCGTCTCCGGGCCCTGGGGATTGAAGTCCCGGCGGTGCTGGCGGAGAACGATTCCTACCGCGCCCTGGAGAAAATCGGGGGCCTGATTGTCACCGGACCCACGGGCACCAATGTCAACGAT
>VSMY01000129.1 GCA_009773995.1 Oscillibacter sp.
CGGTTATGGCGGTGCTGGTTTTATCGGCGGTGGCTCTGAACTGGATTTACACCGGCCGGGAGGTTCAGGAGGCCTCCGGAGGGAAGCTGCTGGGAGAGGCGCAGCTGGTCTCCGGCAAGGGCGGGGACGCCAAGCCGGACGGGGACGCCAAGCCCGGCGAGGAAGCGAATCCCGGCCCCTCTGAGGAGACCGGGGCCCCGCCGGACGAGGGAATGATCTACACCGGCTCGGACTACTTCGCCTCCGCCCGGCTGACCCGGCAGCAGGCCCGGGACAACGCCATCTCCCTGCTCCAGGAGGCGGCGGAGCAGGAGAACGCCGACGCGAACGTTGCCAACGAGGCCTCCCAGGGCATCCAGGTCCTGGCGTCCTATACCCTGGCGGAGGCCCAGATCGAAAACCTGGTCACCGCCAAGGGCTACACGGACTGCGTGGCCTTCATGGGGGACGAATGCGTCAGCGTGGTGGTGTCCACCAAGAGCGGGGAGCTCACCGCCGAGGACGTGGCGAAAATCACCGACATCACCATGACGGAGACGGGCCTCCCGGCGGGGAACATCAAGATCATGGCGGCAAATTAGTGGTTGTAATTTCCGGCGGGATGTGGTATAATCACTCAGCATGATTTCAGCGGAAAGGCCCGCCGTGAAATGGCGGTCCCATTTCACGAAGGAAAAATAAGGAGAGGTACAGCCATGGCCGAGAGTAAGGAATATATGACCCTGCCGGAGGAAAACGGCAGCATCAACATCTCGGAGGAGGTCATCGCCGCCATCGCCGTGGGCGCGGTCCGGGAGGTGGAGGGCGTGTCCGGAATGATGACCAACCTGGGCGGAAGCGTCAGCGATCTGGTGAACAACCGGAAAAACGCCCAGAAGGGCGTCCGGGGCGTGAAAATCGACATGACCGGCGCGGCGCTGGTCCTGGACCTGTATCTGACCGTCCGGTACGGCCACCCCATCCCCGAGGTGGCCGGAAACGCCCAGAAGGCCGTCGCCTCCGCCGTGGAGGCCATGACCGGCTGCGCCGTGGAGGCGGTGAACATCCACGTGGGCGGCGTGACGCTGAACTGAGCGCCGGATTTGAACATCAGATAAAGGACGAAGGACTATGGTACGGAATACCGCCCGGGAGATCGCCGTTCATCTCTCCTATGAATTGAGCTTTACCCACAAGACGGCGGAGGAGCTGCTGGACCAGCGGCTGACGGCGGCGGCCTTCGCGGAGCTTGCGGAGGAGGAGGACCTCTACCGGGAGGCCCCCAACGCCAAGCAGGCGGCATACATCCGCCGCCTGGTTCAGGGCGTCGGCGAGCACGGCGCGGAGCTGGACGGCTATATCGAGAAGTACGCCAAGGGCTGGAAATTCTCCCGCATCCCCTTGGTGGCCGCCGCCATCATGCGGGTGGCTATGTACGAGGTGATGTACATGCCGGATATCCCCGACGCCGCCGCCATCAATGAGGCGGTGGAAATCGCCAAAAAGTACGAGACGCCGGAGACGGTGAAATTCATCAACGGCATCCTGGGCAGCTTCTCCCGGCAGGAGCTCTCCGAATAAAAACCAGCAGAGCGGGCATGGGGCGTACCATGTCCTGCTCTGCTTTTTCCCGTTGCGCCGTCACGCGCTCCGGGACGCGCTGTCCGTCAGGCCCGCCCCGGTTTTCAGGCCGAGGGAGAAGGCCCGGATGGCCGTGAGCTCCAGGCACTTCTCCATGGAGGGCCGGACAGAGGGCGGCAGATTGGTTTCCACCAGATCGAAATGGAACGCGTAGTCTCCTTTTTCCTCCGCGTCGATCTGGGGCCGGATGTAGTTGGCGTGAAGCCAGAGCATGAAGTCGGACATATGGACCACCTTTCTTTATAGCGACGAATCCGTCGGGTTTTGGAATGATTTTACCACGACGAATCCATCGTGTCAAGGAGTTTGCTATGGAATTTTCGGAAAGATTGCGGGAGCTTAGAAAAGAGAAGAAGGAAACCCAAGTGCAGACCGCTAAAGCAATCGGCGTTACCGATCGTCAGTATCAGCGGTTTGAGGCGGGTGAGAACCTTCCAGGCTTTGACAATCTCTGCGCCCTGGCGGATCACTTCGGCGTGACCCTGGACTACCTGGCCGGGCGCACGGACGAGAGGTAACCCCCATGGAACGGCACATTTTCGGCGTGGCCGAGGTCAACCAGCTGGTGAAGCTCCTGCTGGACGGAGAGCCCATGCTCCAGGACGTGTATGTCCGGGGGGAGCTCTCCAATTATAAAATGTATCCCTCCGGGCACCACTACTTCACCCTGAAAGACCCGGAGGGGGCTCTGCGGTGCGTCATGTTCCGGGGGCAGGCCTCCCGTCTCCGGTTCCGCCCGGAAAACGGCATGAAGGTCATCGCCCAGGGGCGGATTACCGTCTTTCCCAGGGACGGGGCCTATCAGCTCTACTGCAATGCCCTGACCCCGGAGGGGGCGGGGGACCTGGCGGTGGCCTTCGAGCAGCTCAAGGCCAAGCTTTACGCCGAGGGCCTCTTTGACCCCGCCCATAAGAAGCCCCTGCCGCCCTATCCGGAGAAAATCGCCGTCATCACCTCCTCCGCCGGGGCGGCGGTCCACGACATGATCCGCATTCTGCGGCGGCGCTATCCCCTGGCAAAGGTGATTCTCCTGCCCGTCCGGGTCCAGGGGGCCGAGGCTCCGCCGGAAATCGCCGGGGCCATCCGCTACGCCAACAAGTGGCGGGTGGGGGACGTGATCATCACCGGCCGGGGCGGCGGGTCCATGGAGGACCTGTGGGCCTTTAACGACGAGCGGGTGGCCAGGGCCATCTACGCGTCCGAGCTGCCCGTCATCTCCGCCGTGGGCCACGAGCCGGACGTGACGATTTCCGACTTTGTGGCGGACGCACGGGCCTCCACGCCCTCCAACGCGGCGGAGATCGCCGTGCCGGACCAGGAGGCCCTGAAGCAGCGGCTGGGCGGTGCGGCCTCCCGCATGGAGCGAAGCCAGGCCGCCCGGCTGACGGCGCTCCGGCAGAGGCTGGAGACCTTGGCGGAAAAGCGGGTCCTTCGGGACCAGATGGCCTATGTCCAGGACAAGCGGATGGAGCTGGCCCACGTCCAGCAGCGGCTGGGGGACCTGTCCGCGGCCCTGGCGGCCGGGAAGCGGCAGAGGGTTTCCGTCCTGGGGGCGGCGCTGGACGCCATGAGCCCCTTGAAGGTCCTCAGCCGGGGCTACGCCATGGCGCAGGGGCCGTCGGGGGAGATTTTGCGCTCCTGGCGGGAGGTACAGGCCGGGGAACGGGTCTCCGTGGCCCTGGGAGAAGGGGGCTTCCTCTGCACGGTGGAGGAGCCTTATGAAAAGGAGGGAACGGCATGGCCGCAAAAAAGTTGACCTTTGAACAGCAGATTGCCCGGCTGGAGGAGATCGTCTCCGCCCTGGAACAGGGGGACGTCCAGCTGGCGGACTCCCTGGCTCTTTTTGAGGAGGGGACGAAGCTCATCGCCGCCTGTACCAAGCAGCTGGACCAGGCGGAGCAGCAGGTGGTGAAGCTGATGAAAGGGCCCGGCGGCGCGCCTGTCGAACAGCCCTTTGAGAGTACGGAGGAGGTCTGAGCCATATGGAGTTTCAACGGCAATTGGAGGAAGCCCGGGAGCTGGCGGAGGCCCGTCTGCGGACCTTCTTTTCCGGCGGAGGGCTGGAGGAGGCCATGCGGTACAGCCTCTTGGCCGGGGGCAAGCGGATCCGGCCGATTCTGACCATGAAATTCTGCGAGGCGGCGGGGGGAACCCTGGAGGAGGCCTTGGACTTTGGCTGCGGGGTGGAAATGCTCCACACCTATTCCCTCATTCATGACGATTTGCCCTGCATGGACAACGACGACCTCCGCCGGGGAATGCCCACCAGCCACAAGAAATTCGGCGAGTGCGTGGCCACCCTGGCCGGGGACGCCCTCCAGGCGGCGGCGTTTCGCACGGTGCTGTCCGCAGAGGGGGAATGGCGGCACGGCGGAAAGACGGCGGTGGCTCTGGCGGCGAAGATTCTGGCGGAAGCCGCCGGAGAGACCGGCATGTGCGGCGGGCAGTACTGGGATACCGCCGGCGGCGGGCGGCCCCGGACGGCGGAGGACTTGACGGACATCAATGATAAGAAAACAGGGGCCCTGCTCCGGGCGGCCTGTATGATGGGGGTCTGCGCCTCCATGGGCCGCCGGGAGGTGGACGGGAGCTGCATGGACGCCGCCCGGGAGTACGCGACGAACTTAGGGCTGGCCTTCCAGATTCGGGACGATATCCTGGACGCGGTTTCCACCGCCGAGGAGCTGGGAAAGCCCATCGGCTCCGACGCGGCGAATCAAAAGGCCACTTATGTGACCCTGCTGGGGGTGGAGGCCAGCGAAGCGCTGGTGCTGGACTACACCAACCGGGCCAAGGAGTCCCTGGAGCAGGGGCGCTGGCCCGCGGACACGGCGTTCCTTGTGGAGCTGGCGGACAGCCTGGCGGTACGCAGAAGCTGAGAAAACGGCATTCCTGGAAAATACGATTCCGGGGGGAGAAGTGTGGCAAAAAATATTTTGAACTGCCTGGAGCGGGGCATGAGCGGCTTTTCCAAGGGCCAGAAGCGCATTGCCTCCTATATTTTGGAAAACTACGACAAGGCGGCCTTCATGACCGCCAGCCGGCTGGGCATCCTGGCGGGGGTCAGCGAGTCCACGGTGGTGCGCTTCGCCTCCGAGCTGGGCTATGACGGTTATCCCAGTATGCAGCGGGCCCTGCAGGATATGATTCGCAGCCGCCTGACCTCCACCCAGCGCATTCAGGCGGCGGGGGATATGTATCAGAATGTACTGCCCGCAGTCATCCAGTCCGACATTGACAAGCTGCGCCAAATGCTCAGCCAAGCGAGGCAGGGCGAGTTCGACCGGGTGGTGGACAAGATTATGACCAGCCGTCACGTCTATATTCTGGGGGTCCGGTCCTCCTCCTTCGTGGCGGGGTATCTCCATTTTTACATGCACCTGCTGTCGGAGAATGTGACGCTGATCCAATCCAACGCGGCGGGGGAGATGTTCGAACAGATGCTCCGCATGGGCTCCGGGGACGTGCTGATCGCCATCAGCTTTCCCCGGTACTCCAAGGTCACCATCAACACAGTGAAGTTCGCCCGGGACCGGGGAGCGGAGATCATCGCCATCACGGACAATGAGCTGTCCCCGGTATATCAGCTCTCGCAGGCGGCGCTGCTGGCCCCCTGCGAAATGATCTCCTTTGTGGACTCCATGGTGGCGCCGCTGTCTCTCATCAACGCCCTGCTGGTTGCCCTGTCCAACCGCTATGGCGCGGACGTCTCCGCCACCTTTGCGGAGCTGGAGGACATTTGGAACGAGTACGGCGTGTTCGGGAAGATGGACGATGAGTAAGGAAATCGTGGTAATCGGCGGCGGAGCCGCCGGGATGATGGCAGCCATATCGGCGGCGGAGCGAGGGGCTTCCGTGACGCTGCTGGAGCCCAACGAGCGGCTGGGGAAAAAGCTGAACATCACTGGAAAAGGCCGGTGCAATCTGACCAATAACGCGGGACCGGAAGAGCTTCTGGCGAATATTCCCTGCAATGGAAAATTCCTTTACAGCGCTTTTTCCCGCTTCAATGCCCAGGATACCATGGCCTTTTTTGAGGACCTGGGCGTGCCGCTGAAGACGGAACGGGGGAACCGGGTGTTTCCGGTGTCGGACCGGGCCTTCGACGTCAGCGCCGCCCTGGAACGGCGGCTGAAAAAGCTGCGGGTCCGCGTGGTCCGGGACCGGGCGAGGCGTCTGGAGCTGGAGGACGGCGGGGTCCGGGGCGTTTCCGGGGAAACCGGATGGTATCCGGCGGAGGCGGTCATTCTGGCCACCGGCGGGGTGTCCTATCCCGCCACCGGCTCTACCGGCGAGGGACACCGTATGGCGGCGGAAGCCGGGCACACGGTGACGCCCCTCCGGGGGTCCCTGGTGCCCCTGCGGGACTTTGGAATCGGAAAAAGCCTCCAGGGCCTGAGCCTGCGGAACGTGGGGCTGACGGTATTTGAGGACAGCAGGAAGATTTACACGGATTTCGGCGAGCTGGTGTTTACCCACTTCGGCCTCAGCGGGCCGCTGATTTTGTCGGCCTCCGCCCACATGCGGCGTTTTGGGGAGCGGGCGTATCATTTGGAAATCGATTTGAAGCCCGCGCTGGATGACGCCGCTTTGGACCGGCGGCTGCTGTCGGATTTTGAGAAGTACAGCAACCAGGATTTCTGCAACGCCTTGGACGACTTGCTGCCCAGAAAGCTGATTCCGGAGATTGTCCGGGCCTCGGAGATCGACCCCCGGGAAAAGGTTCGCAGCATCACCAGGGAACAGCGCCGGGGACTGCTGCGGATTTTGAAGCATTTCCCCATAGTTGTCGCGGGGCCCTGTCCGGTGACGGAGGCCATTGTTACCTCCGGCGGCGTGAAGGTTCGGGAAATTGACCCGGCAACCATGGCGTCGAAGTTGATCCGCGGGCTTTACTTTGCCGGGGAGATCATTGATGTTGACGCATATACCGGCGGATTTAATCTCCAGATTGCCTGGTCTACCGGGCGGGCCGCCGGAATTTCCGCGGCCGGCGAAGATTAGGAGGATTTCTTATGAGTACGATACGCGTAGCCATCGACGGTCCTTCCGGTGCGGGAAAGAGCACCCTGGCCAGAGCCGCCGCCGCCGCACTGGGTTTTTTATATGTGGATACCGGGGCG
>VSMY01000013.1 GCA_009773995.1 Oscillibacter sp.
CAGGCATCCATAGATGCCGGAAATCCCCCAGCATCTCACGCACCACCACCCCCAGGCGGCCCCCAGGTGGAAGCACACCAAGGTCCCGCCGTAGAAGCGGAGCTTCCTCAGCTGCTCCGGCTCATGGCCGCAGAGGTATTCCGTGACCCCCTCGGTAAACTGCCGGAGGTTGTTGGTGGAGAAAATCGTGGCGCAGTTGTACCCTGCCGCCTGGGAATAGGCCACCCACTGCACCGCCGTGGCGAAGAACATGGGGTACAGGGCCAGAATGGGGTCCGTCTCCGCCGGAATCCGGGCCAGCGCCAGGCAGGCCGCCAGGTCGATGCCAATAGCCCCCCACCGGAGGCGGCCCAGCTTCCCCGCCCGCCGGAGCAGTACGGCGAAAACAATCCCCGCAATGTAGCACGCCGTGCCCCCCAGCCGGACCAGGGCGGGACCCCAGGTCCCGTCCAGGCCGGACACCACCAGATAGATGAGGTTGGAGGTCTCGGAGGAACCGAAGGTCCCGCCCCGGATCAGCAGGGCGTAGACCCCGAAGAAGCCGCCCGCCGCCGCCATGGCGTGATGGGCGCGGGTCTCCTGCCGGGGGTCCATGTTATTCCTCCGGCTTCACCAGCGCGATGTGCAGCTCGTCCAGCTGCTTCCGGGTCACCTCGCTGGGGGCGCTCATCATCACATCCATGGCGTTTTTGTTCATGGGGAAGGGGATGATCTCCCGGATGGAGTCCTCTCCCGCCAGCAGCATGACCATCCGGTCGATGCCGGGGGCGATGCCCGCGTGGGGCGGCGCGCCGTAGGTAAAGGCGTTGTACATGGCGGGGAACTTGGCCTTGACGTCCTCCTCCCCCAGGCGGACCATCTCGAAGGCCTTTACCATAATCTCCGGGTCGTGGTTCCGCACCGCGCCGGAGGAGAGCTCTACGCCGTTGCACACCAGGTCGTACTGGTCCGCCGTGATGCTGAGGGGGTCGATCTCGCCCCGCTCGGCCTTCAGCAGCACCTCCAGCCCGCCGGAGGGCATGGAGAAGGGATTGTGGCAGAACTCCAGCTCACCGGACTCCTCACCAATCTCGTACATGGGGAAGTCCACGATCCAGCAGAAGGCGTACTGCTCGCGGTCCATGTGGCCGGGCACCGCCGCGCCCAGGGTCTTCACCAGCACGCCGGCGGTCTTCTGGGCGGCCCCCAGCTTCCCGGCGGAGAGGGCCACGAAGTCATTGGGCTTTAGGCCCAGGGCGGAGACCACCGCGTCCTTGATGGGCTGGACAAATTTCGCGATGCCGCCCACGATCTCCCCGTTCTCGTCCAGGCGGAACCAGTAGGGCTTCCCGCCGGAAACCACCTCCACCTCCGCCAGGGTCTTGTCGATGAACTTCCGGGTCTCGTGGAAACCGCCGACCACCACGGCCTTGACCACGTTCCCCTCAAAGGGGCCGAAGCCGCAGCCCGCCAGAACGTCCGTCGCGTCCTGAACCGTCAGGTCGATGCGCAGGTCCGGCTTGTCGGTGCCGTATTTCTCCATGGCCTCCGTATAGGGAACCCGCAGGAAGGGCGCGGCGCTGGCCCGGTTGTACTTGCCGTACTGGGCGAAGATGGGGGGCAGCACGTCCTCGATGACGGCGAAGACATCCTCCTGGGTGGCGAAGGCCATCTCCATGTCCAGCTGGTAGAACTCGCCGGGGGAGCGGTCGGCCCTGGCGTCCTCGTCCCGGAAGCAGGGGGCGATTTGGAAGTAGCGGTCAAAGCCGGAGGTCATCAGCAGCTGCTTGAACTGCTGGGGGGCCTGGGGCAGGGCGTAGAACTTTCCGGGGTGGTTCCGGGCGGGGACCAGGTAGTCCCGGGCCCCCTCCGGGGAGGAGGCGGTCAAAATCGGCGTGGTGATTTCCAAAAAACCGTGGTCCGTCATGGCCTTGCGGATGGCGGAGACCACCTGACACCGGAGGACGATGTTGTTTTTCACCTCCGGGTTCCGGAGGTCCAGGTAGCGGTACTTGAGGCGCTGGGCCTCGTCGGCCTGACGGCTGCGGCCTATTTGGAAGGGAAGCTCGTTGTGGCGGCAGCGGCCCAAGACCTCCAGCTTCGTGGGGACGATTTCAATCTCGCCGGTGGGGAGCTTGGGATTCTTGCTGGCCCGCTCCCGGACAGTCCCCTCCACGGAGATGGTGGACTCCTTGTTGACGGCCTTGAACTGGGCCACCATCTCCGGGGTCTCCGCCACGATCTGCGTGGTGCCGTAGAAGTCCCGGAGGATGATGAAGGCCAGCTCGGAGCCGACCTCCCGGATGTTCTCCATCCACCCGGAGAGTTTTACCTCCTTACCGGCGTCGGTAAGACGAAGGTCCCCACAGGTGTGGGTGCGGTTTTGTGTCATGGTGGTTCCTCTTTTCTATTACAAAATGGAATATATTTTATATTAATTACAAATTGTACTTGCGCTAACGCGCGGGGTGGATTGGCAGTCAGCGATGGCTGGGCAATGCACCCCCCATTCTCTCTTTTGCGAAAAGAGAGAATGCGCCGTGCACGGTGGAAGAGAGAAAACGAGGGGCGCGGAAGAGCTGCTGAGTGTTTGACACGCATGTCTCCAGTCCGCGGCGTGGTGCGGGCGGGGGCTTTGGCGGTTGTCGAATGGACTTCCTCCTCTTTCCGCTGCCGCTAACTTTCCTTAAACGGCAGAGGCTCCCAGCCTGCCAGCTGGTCCAGGGTTACCCCGAAGTACTTCGCTAGTGTGCAGAGCGTGGAAAGCGTTGGTTCACGTTCTCCTGTCTCATAACGCCGATAGGTGCTATAGGAAACGCCGCAATGTACGGCCACTACTTCCTGACTTTCATGACGGTTTTTCCGGCATGCTTTTAGGGTTTCGGGAAAATTTTTCATAATTTCTCCATTCTTTCTTGACAGCTCAACTTTGAACGATTATACTAGAATCATTCAAAATTGAGCGTTTAAAAGAGGGCGATTTTATGCAGAGCTTCGTTGATGCACTTTACCACCATGCACAAGAATGTCTTGTTTCGCGCTACCTTCAGACAACGGAATACCGGCGGGCGGTCTTTGGCATAGAAGAGGGCTGGGAGGCGTTCCGGTCGACTTTAACAGCGGAGCAGGGAGAGCGGCTAAACGCACTGTTGGCCCAGAAGCAGGAAGTCACGCGTTTAGAGGACAAGGCGTCCTTTTGCTGTGCTCTATCCATGGGCATTGCCCTTGGCCGATTGTAAGAGAGCGCCGGGCCAGCGGCAGCGAAAAGAGGAGAGAGTCGATTCGACAACCTCCAAAACCCCCGCCCGCACCACGCCGCGGACTGGAGACTTGCGTAAAAATCGGAAACAGTTCTTGCGCGTCTCTCGTCCCTCGTCCCCCCGCAGGGGCGATACTTCTTTTTCTCTTTTGGACCGTGCACGGCCCGTTTTCTCGTTTTCTTCTGGAAGGAAAAGAGAAAATGGGGGGTGCAATGCACCAGCCATCGCTGACTGCCAATCCGCCCCGCCCGCCAGGGCGAGAAAAATCCCCGTCATCCCCGGATGACAAACCCCCGATTCCGGGCGTCCAGCCCCGCCTTGATGCGGTAAATCGTCGCCTTGGGGTCCAGCTTCGTCTGCTCCCCCGTGGCCATGTCCTTGCAGGCCGCCACCCCGGCGGAAATCTCATCCTCGCCGAGGAAAATGACGTAGGGAATCCCCAGCTTATCGGCATAGGAGATCTTCTGCTTGAACTTCTTCTCCTCACAGTGGAGCTGCGCCCGGACGCCATTGTCCCGCAGCTCCGTGGCCAGGGCGATGGCGGCGCTGAGGTCCTCCGTCATGGGGAGGATCAGCACGTCCGCCGGGGCCGTGTTCAGCTCCGGATTCAGCATGCCCTGCTCCCCCAGGACGTAAAACAGACGGGTCAAACCGATGGAAATACCGACTCCAGGGAGTTGTTTATCGGTATAATATTCCGCCAAGTTATCATACCGTCCGCCGGAGCACACGGATCCAATCTCCGGGTGGTCCAGGAGGACCGTCTCATACACCGTCCCGGTGTAGTAGTCCAGCCCCCGGGCGATGGTCAAATCCACGGCGAAGTTCTCCGCCGGAACGCCGAAGGCCCCCAGGTGCTTTACCACGGTTTTCAGCTCGTCGAGCCCGCAGTCAAAGACCTCGTTCCGGCCCCGGCGGGCTTCCAGGGCGGAGAGGACCTCGTCCGTGCCGCCGGCGATGGAAATGAAATCAAGGATTTCCTTGGCGGCCTCCGGGCTGACGGCGAAGTCCTCCGTGAGGATGGCCTGGACCTTCTCCGGGCCGATTTTCTCCAGCTTGTCCACGGTGCGCATGACGTCCCCGGCCTTGTCGCTGAGGCCCAGGGAGGCGTAAAAGCCGTTTAAAATCTTCCGGTTGTTCACCCGGATGCGGAAGCGCTTCAGCCCCAGGGCGGAGAAGGTCCGGTAGATGATGGCGGGAATCTCCGCCTCGTTGAGGATGGACAGCTTCCCGTCGCCAATCACGTCGATGTCTGCCTGGTAGAACTCCCGGAAGCGGCCCCGCTGGGCTCGCTCCCCCCGGTAGACCTTGCCGATCTGGAAGCGGCGGAAGGGGAAGGTGAGGTCGTTGTAGTGCAGGGCCACGTACTTGGCCAGGGGGACCGTCAGGTCGAAGCGGAGGGAGAGGTCCGCGTCTCCCTTCTGGAAGCGGTAAATCTGCTTCTCCGTCTCGCCGCCTCCTTTGGCCAGCAGCACCTCGCTGGACTCGATGACCGGGGTATCCAGAGGGGTGAAGCCATAGAGGCTGTAGGTCTCCCGGAGAATCTCCATAATGCGCTCCATCTGCCTCTGGGGGGCGGGGAGGAGCTCCATGAAGCCCGAGAGGGTACGGGGGGTTTGTTTTGCCATAACGCTGCTCCTTTTCTCTCTTGTCGATCGGCGGCGGCGCCGCCGAAAAAGAGCGCCGTCCTCCCAAACCGTCTTGGGACGAGAGCGCTCATCATCCGCCCAAATATCCAGGATTTGGGAACTCCATTTTTGGGCGCAATAAAGAGGACCTAAAAATTTTCCGAAACCTGCAGGCCCGGTCGCCGTCGCTCCGGTCGGGTTTATCGCCGGACTGCCAGAGCGAGATAAAGCTCTTTTTGGATACTTTTTCTCTCGAGAAAAAGTATCAGGCGAGGGGCCGGGAGGTGGAGGGATTGACGATGAGGCGCCAGTCCAAATCGCCTCGGGCCAGGCCCAGGACCAGCATCTCCGCCGTGGCGATGTTGCTGGCGAAGGGGACCCGGTTCTGGTCGCAGAGGCGGGAGATGTAGGAAATATCCTGGGCCCGCTCCTCGTTGGCGGGGTCGTTGAAGAAGAGCACCAGGTCGAACTCGTTGTAGGAGATGCGGGCCCCGATCTGCTGGCTGCCGCCGTGGGCGTAGGTGAGGAAGCAGTGGACATCCAGGCCTGTGGCGTCCGCGACCATGTGGCCGGTGGTGTTGGTGGCATAGAGCTGGTGCCGGGCCAGGATGCCGGCATAAGCGGTGCAGAATTGGACCATCAGCTCCTTTTTGTTGTCATGGGCCATTAGGGCGATGTTCATGTCATGCTCCTTTCTATATTCATGACCGGCGGGACCGCCGGTGAGCTGTCTTATCGAATGCGCAGCAGGGGGACCTTCTGCCCCTGGAGGCGCCCCGCAATGTTGCGGTAGGCCGCCGCCGCGCCCTGGCGGCTGCCCAGCAGCAGGGGCGTCCCCTTATTCAGGGAGAGGGGGAGGGCGTCGTCCTCCGGGATGACGCCGATGAGGGGCAGACCCGCCCGGTCGATGGCGTCGTCGATGGTGGCGTGCATGCTGCGGAGCATTTTCTTCCGCACCCGGTTCACCGCCAGGTGCAGCCGCCCGGTGGGGAAGCGGTGAAGCTCCATCACCGTGTGCTGGGCGTCCCGGAGAGAGGACGCGTCCGCCGTGGCCACCACCACGCAGCGGTCCGCCGCGCAGGTGGCCAGCTGAAAGCCGCCGTCCAGCCCCGCCGGGGCGTCCAGGAAGCAGTAGTCGAAGCGCTGCCGGGCGGCGTCCAGCATGGCGGCCATCTGTTCCTCCGTCACCGGGCGGCCCCGGCTCCGGGTGGGGGCCGTCAGCAGGAAGAGGCCGGGAATGTCCGGGTGCTCCACCGCCGCCACGTCCAGGGAGCAGCGCTGCTGGGCCACGTCGGTGAAGTCCATAATGGCCTTATCCGTCAGCCCCAGGGCCAGATCCAGGTTCCGCAGGGCCACGTCGCAGTCCACGCACAGCACGGTCTTCCCCAGCTGGGCCAGGGCGGAGCCCACTCCGGCGGTAAAGGAGGTCTTGCCCGTGCCCCCCTTGCCGGAGACCACGGCGACACATTGGCCCGCCATGGAACGCGCCTCCCTTCAAAGCGATAAAGTTTCGCACCTTCTATTATAGCGGATTCTTCTTGATCTTTGCAAACGTTCTGGGGTATTTTTTTTGCGTTTCGGTGATTTTAGTCATAATCACCAGCCGGCGGGGAACATTTGTGCCGGAAATATTATAATCGACGGGCTTTTCCAGCCGTCCTCCCAGCAGATGGACGGCCCGCCCGGCGGCGCTGAGCTCCCCGTCCGTGTCCACGGACTTCATGGCCAGGAACCGGCCCCCCGGCTTCACCAGGGGCAGGCACAGCTCCGCCAATACCGGCAGCGCCGCCACCGCCCGGCTCACCGCGAAATCGAAGAACTCCCGGCGCGCCCCCGCGAATTCCTCCGCCCGGCCGTGGACGCACTCCGTACCCTCCAGCCCTAAGTCTTCGCAGACCTCCCGGAGAAAGTCCACCCGCTTCCGCTGGGCGTCCAGCAGGGTCAGATGAATGGAGGGCTCCAGAATTTTCAGGGGAAGCCCCGGAAAGCCCGCCCCGGTGCCCACGTCCACAACCGATTTCCCCCGGAGGTCCGCCAGGGTCAGCAGGGCGGCGCTGTCCAGGAAGTGGAGCCTTGCCGCGTCCTCGGGATCCGTGATGGCGGTGAGGTTCATCACCTTGTTTTTCTCCGCCAGCAGTTCCCAATAGCGGAGCAGGGCCGGGACGCTTTCCGTGGGAAGGGAGAGGGCCGCCAGGCCCTGGCGGAGGATGGCTTCCATCATTTGCTTTTCAGCAGGTCCCGGATCTCCGTCAGCAGCTGTTCCTCAGCGGAGGGACCCGGCGGGGGAGGAGGGGCCTCCTCCTTCTTTTTATGGAAGCGGTTCAGGGTCTTCACGATGCAGAAGACCACCAGGGCCATGATGAGGAAGTTCAAAACGGCCTGGATGAAGTTGCCGTAGGTAATCACGGCGGGGCCGACGGTCAGCGTCAGGTCCGCGAAGGACACGGAGCTGGTGAAGATCCCCAGGAGGGGCATGACGATATCGTTGATTAAGGAGGTGGTGATGTTGGAGAAGGCTCCGCCGATGATCACGCCTACCGCCATGTCCATCACGTTGCCCCGGGCGATGAAGGTCTTAAATTCCGCAAAGAAGCCGGAGGTCTTGTCTGCCATAATTCCATTCCCTTTCGTATAAATTTTTGCCGACAATACGGATAGGAGCGAGATTACGCGGTTCTTACCCGCAGGGAGGGCTCCAGCACCCTTGCCATCATGATGGCGGCCTGGGCACGGGTCAGCTCCTTGTCCCCGCCGAAGGTTCCGGCGGCGTCTGCGCCGGTGAGGACCCCTGCCTGGTAGAGGCGGAGGATGGATTCGGCGTCCTGGGTTTCCCCGACCACCACGTCGGGGGCGGAGGCGGTTTCGTTGACGGCCTCCAGCTTCCCGGCGGTGAGGTCCACCAGCCAGGCGAAGAGGGCCCGGGTGGCGTTGTCTTTGGAGAAGCGGACTGCCGGGTCATAGCCGCTGTCGTCTCCGTTGTTTCCGTTGCTGGCCCGGTAGACCAGTTCGCCCCAGAAGTCCATGACCCCCTCGCTGCCCAGGTAAAAGACGGCGGGGAACCACCAGGCTTCCTGGTACTGCTCCACATACTGCTGGCCGGGGAGGGTGGTGAAGCGGCCCGCCTTCGGGTCCGCGAAGCGGTAGCCCGTTCCTACGTAGCCCTGGTTCATCGTGCCGGGGACGCTTTGGTGGGATTCCTTCACGCCTGCGAAGGTCCTAACGTGATTATAGCCCTCAAAGCCGATTTCCAACCGGCAGGTCTCCGGCAGCTCGGACCCGTCACTCTCATAGCTGGCGCCAATATACACGCTTTCTCCGACGGCGTTGTAGGCGGGGATTTCCTCCATGGTGAAGAAGATGAGTTTGTTTCCATCCTCATCATAGAACCGGAGGTAGGGCTGGCCGTAGTCCGGCAGGCCGGGGACGGCGCCGTCACCGCCGCATTGCAGGTCGTACAGCCGCGCCGCCAGCACCACCAGCTGGGCCACCGTCAGTTTCCCCTGGGGGTTGAAGGTCGTATCCGACGTGCCGTTCATCAGTCCCCGCTCGTAGCAGAGCTTGATCGCCTCGTAAGACGCACTTCCCTCCGCCACGTCGGAAAAACCGGGATAAACCCGAGATGTTGTGGTTTCTGTATCCGTTGCGCCACAAGGGATTGAGAGCACAGACAGGAATACAGCCGTTAAAATGATTCCGAGAATACGTTTCATCGTTTGCCTTTCTCCTATTGGCTGGAAAACCGTTTAACTATTTGTAATAATGATGATATTTTAGTACGAATCGTAATTACTTCTGGGGCACCAGCTTTTCCGTCCCGCCCATGTAGGGCCGGAGGACCTCAGGGATGACCACCGTGCCGTCGGCCTGGAGGTTGTTTTCCAGGAAGGCAATCAGCATCCGGGGCGGGGCCACGCAGGTGTTATTGAGGGTGTGGCACAGCTGGGTCTTGCCGCTCTCGTCCTTGTACCGGATGCGCAGCCGCCGGGCCTGGGCGTCGCCCAGGTTGGAGCAGGAGCAGACCTCGAAGTACTTCTGCTGCCGGGGGGACCAGGCTTCAATGTCGCAGCTCTTGACCTTCAAATCCGCCAGGTCGCCGGAGCAGCACTCCAGCTGCCGCACGGGAATGTCCAGGGACCGGAACAGTTCCACGGAGAACTGCCAGAGCTTCTCGTACCACATGGGGGACTCCTCGGGCTTGCAGACCACGATCATCTCCTGCTTCTCGAACTGGTGAATGCGGTACACGCCCCGCTCCTCGATGCCGTGGGCTCCCTTCTCCTTGCGGAAGCAGGGAGAGTAGGAGGTCAGCGTCTGGGGCAGGTTCCCGGTGGGGAGAATCTGGTCGATAAACCGGCCGATCATGGAGTGCTCGCTGGTGCCGATGAGGTACAGGTCTTCCCCCTCGATTTTGTACATCATGCCGTCCATGTCCGTCTGGCTCATGACACCTTCCACCACGTTGCCGTGGATCATGAAGGGGGGGATGCAGTAGGTAAAGCCCTTCCCAATCATGAAGTCCCGGCCATAGGCCAGCACCGCCTCGTGGAGTCGGGCGATGTCGCCCAGGAGATAGTAGAAGCCGTTGCCGGAGACCCGCCCGGCGGCGTCCAGGTCAATGCCGCCGAAGGACTCCATGATCTCCGTGTGATAGGGGATGGGGAAGTCCGGGGTCTTGGCCTCGCCGAAGCGCTGGACCTCCACGTTTTCGCTGTCGTCCTTCCCGATGGGCACCGAAGGATCGATGATCTGGGGGATCAGCAGCATCCGCTTGTGGAGCTCCGCCTCCAGCTCGTTCTCCTGCTTTTCAAGCTCGGCCAGGCGGTCCGCCTGCTCCTTCACCTGGGCCTTGACGGCCTCGGCCTCCTGGAGCTTGGCGGGGTCCTTCTTCCCCTGGCCCATGAGCATGCCGATCTGCTTGGAGAGGGTGTTCCGGTTGGAGCGGAGCTGGTCCGCCTCGGCGATGGCCGCCCGGCGCTTTGCGTCCAGGCCGATGACCTCGTCCACCAGGGGGAGCTTTTCTTCCTGGAATTTCTTTCGGATGTTCTCCTTGACGGCCTCGGGATTCTCCCGGATAAAACGAATGTCAAGCATGATGATTTCCTTCTTTCATCTAAATTAAACTTGTTGGGGTGTTTCACGTGAAACGGGGCTTTTTCTCGCGCTGACGCGCGGGGAGGCTTTCTGCTCAGCGATGGCTGGGCAATGCACCCCCCATTCTCTCTTTTGCGAAAAGAGAGAATGCGCCGTGCACGGTGGAAGAGAGAAAACGGGGGCGCGGTTATGGTACCGACTGTTTGTTACGCATGTCTTCTGCCCGCGGCGTAGTTTGAGCGGGGGTTTTGGTGGTCGATGCATGGACTGTCCGGCCCTCCTCGCTGCCGCTAACCTGGAGGTTGGGGTAACCATCCCTCCTGTAGGGACGGCAATCTGCCGCCCGTTTCTCTGGGCTTGCCCCTCTATTCGGTAGAACACTCTGTAGGGGAGGGGGTCTGTCCCCTCCTTCAACCGTCCTCCAACAGCGGTCGGAACGCTGCCGCCAGGGTCTCTCCGGCTTGCCGGGAATCCTCCACCCAGAGGGTGAGATTCCGGTTGGAGTGGGGGGAGTGATACATCCACTCGTCAATGAAAAACTGTACCTGGATATAGCCCTTGGTTCGTCTGCCCAGGTAGAACATAATGTGCAGGTCCCCGTCGTGAGTGACGCGGCCGTGTGTGGAGCCACCGGGGATAAACTGCAGGACGGCGTTCCAGGGCGGACGGCGGAAGCGGAGGGACTCAATAGCTTCCAGGGCCGCGTCCCACTCCGGGTCCTCCGGGGTGATGTTCTTGATGGGGTAGTCTTTGCGGTTCTCCCCCAGGTCGGACAGGACGAAGTCCATCATGTCCGGCTCCCTGGTCTTGGGGGCCAGGCCGTAAATGTCCACAGGCCGGGAATACCACGCCGCCCACAGAACCAGGGACAGGACCACGGCCAGGGGTTTCCAATGGGCCTTGAGACGGGTCACTGTTCCACCTCGTCCAGCGCTTCCTCTTGGGTGGCTTCCGCCTCCCGGGCCTCCACGGCCTCTTTCAGCTGGTGATACCGCTCCCAGGGGGAGGCGATGAGGCCCAGCTCCTGCTCGGAGAGGGGGAGGTTGTCGCTGAGGCAGACCACCAAGTCCTCCGCCTCCATACCGTCGATGACCTTCCGGCAGCCCTCCAGGTTCTCCTGGCGGTAAAGCCGTTCCAGGGAGTAGAGGCGGGCCAGGGCCATGTACTGCCGGTCATAGGCTTTCATCTCGCTGTCCCGCAGCTCCGCCTGGCGCTCCAGCTCTTCAATCTGGGCCTGGGCGGCCTCCAGCTCGTCCTGGAGGCTGAGCATCCGGTCCTGGACTCCCTGCATGGCGGTGACGGAACTCTGGAGCTTTCCAATGGCCTCCGTGTTGCTCCGCTGGTGGGAGGCGAAGGACCAGGCCATCAGCAGAAAGGCCGCGATGAAGAGAATCATGATATAGAGGACCACGGGCTTTTTCCCCTTGGGGGTCATGTCCTCCTCGGGTTCCACGGGGCCGCCTTGACTTCGCTTTTCCAACTTCATGCCTCCGGTCCTTTCCGGCTGGTTTTCAGGAGGGCCAGGGCCTCCAGCAGGTCGTTCAAATCGTCCAGTCCGTAATATTCCAGCTCAATCCGGCCCTTCTTCCGGCCCGTGACGATGCGCACGCCCCGCCCCAGGCGGGAGGCCAGGGAGCGCTGGGCCTCGGCGGCGTAGTCCACCTCTTTCGGGGGCTCCGGAATTTCCGGCTCCTCCTTGGGCTCCGTCAGCAGCTTCTTGGCCAGGGCCTCCGTCTGCCGGACGGAGAGCCGGTCCTGGATCACGGTGTCCGCCGCCTTGACCTGCAAAGCGGGGGAGAGGGGCAGCAGGGCCCTTGCGTGCCCGGCGGAGAGGCTTCCCTCCTCCACCAGCTTCCGCACGCCGGGCTGGAGTCCCAGAAGGCGCATGGCGTTGGCCACGGCGCTCCGGGACTTTCCGACGCGCTGAGCGGCCTCCTCCTGGGTCATGTGGTAGGTCTGGACCAGGGACTGGTAGCCCGCGGCCTCCTCCATGGGGTTCAAATCCTCCCGCTGGAGGTTCTCCACCAAGGCCAGCTCCGCCGCCTTCCGGTCGTCGGCGTCGACGACCACGGCGGGAACCTCCGTGAGGCCCGCCAGCCGGGCGGCCCGCCAGCGGCGCTCCCCGGCGATAATCTGGTAATAGCCGGAGGACAGCTTCCGCACCGTCAGGGGCTGGATGACCCCGTGCTCCCGGATGGAGTCCGCCAGCTCCGCCAGCGCGTCCTCGTCAAAGAACTTCCGGGGCTGGGAGGAGCAGCTCTCCACCTGGGAAATGGGAAGATACAGATTCCCCGCGGCTTCCGGCTTTAATACGTCGTCCCCCAGCAGGGCCCCCAACCCCCGGCCCAGGCCGGAGGGCTTTTTGTTTGCCATAAAGGACACTCCTTTCAAAGAGGTAGGTTACTTCAAAAATTCGGCCGCGAAGGCCGCGTAGGCGTCCGCCCCTCGGGAGGCCCGGTCGTAGGCGCTGATGGGCTTGCCGTGGCTGGGGGCCTCGCTGAGGCGGATGTTCCGGGGAATGACGGAGGCGTAAACCTTGCCGGGGAAGTAGTGCTTGACCTCCTCCGCCACCTGAAGGGACAGGTTCGTCCGCCCGTCGAACATGGTGAGGAGCACCCCCTCCAGCTCCAGGGAGGGGTTCAGGGACCGCCGCACCAGCCGCACGGTGTTCATCAAATCGGAAAGGCCCTCCAGGGCGAAGTACTCGCACTGTACCGGCACCAGGATGGAGTCCGCCGCGCACAGAGCGTTGAGAGTCAGCAGCTCCAGGGAAGGGGGGCAGTCGATGAGAATGACGTCATAGGCCTCCCGCAGGGGCTCCAGGGCGTCCTTCAAAAGGAACTCCCGCCGCTCCATGCCGATGAGCTCCACCCCCGCGCCCGCCAGGGCCTTGTTGGAGGGAAGCACGTCCCCGTAGCGGGTGCGGCACACCGCCTCGGCGGCGGGCAGCTCCCCAATGACGGCGGAATAGACCCCCTTGGAGACCGTCTTGTCCACCCCCATGCCGGAGGTGGCGTTGGCCTGGGGGTCGAAATCGCAGAGGAGGACCCGTTTCCCCGCCTCCGTCAAAGCGGCGGCCAGGTTCACACAGGTAGTGGTTTTCCCCACGCCGCCCTTTTGATTCACAACAGCGATGATTTTCGCCACAAGAACACCTACTTTCTATCGAAATTTCATTATAACAAGGCTGGGACGGGCTTGCAAGGTCAAAACCCACAATTTTTTGAAAAAATGGCGGGAGGTGTGGAAAGCTTCACGTGAAACCCTGCCCGTCAAAGTTGACGGGCAGGGCAAGTTTTCAGAACTTTTTCAAAGTCCTGAAAACTTAAGATTAAAATAGTGCAGGAAACCCCTCCTGGGTTTCCCGCACACCCTTCCTTCCCGTTAAATTGGTTTTTCCGAACTGTCCAAGTTTTCCAAAGGCCCGCCGTCTCCGGCGGGCCCTTGCACGTTTCACGTGAAACATTTGTGAAAATCTCAGCCCCGGCCCAGAAGGCGGACGCTGTAGGGAGGGACCGCGGCCGCCTGGCCGGAGAGGACTTCCCCGGTGCGGAGGTCCCGGTAACCCGCCTCCGGCAGCGTGACGGCGCGCTCCTCCGGCCCGGCGTTCACCAGGGTGGCGGTGGCCTCGTCATAGGTCTCCCGGATATAGGCCAGCAGGGGGCCCTGGGCCTCCAGCCAGCGGAGCCCGCCCCGGCGGAGGGAGGCCCGGTCCTTCCGCAGCCGCCCCAGCCAGCGGAACCAGTTCAGGAGCTCTTGGTCCTCCCGGCCCCAGGGGTAGGTCCGGCGGTTGAAGGGGTCCGCCGCGCCCTCCATGCCGGTCTCGTCGCCGTAATAGATCATGGGGGAGCCGGGGAAGGTGAAGAGGATGGCCGCCGCCACGTGGAGCCGTTCCAGCCCCGCCTCCCGCTGCTCGGGGGAGAGGTGGAAGGTGGACTGGACGTCCCGGCCCTCGGGAAGGGGGACGCCGCCCAGCACCGTGAGGACCCGGGGCGTGTCGTGGGTGCCCAGGAAGTTCATGGCGGAGTAGAAGGCAGCAGGGGGATAGTTCTCCCGGATGGTCTCCATGGCCTCTTTAAAATCCTCCGCCGGGCTGTCCAGCAGGTAGTTCAAAAGGGCGGTGCGGAAGGGGTAGTTCATGACCCCGTGGAGCTCCCGGCCCTGGAAGTACTTCCGGCGGCGGGAGTAGGAGATCTTGTTGCTGGCGTCCTCCCAGACCTCGCCGATGACCATGGCGTCGGGGTCCGTCTCCTCTACGGCGGCGCGGAGCTTCTCGATGAACTCGTCGGGGAGCTCGTCCGCCACGTCCAGCCGCCAGCCGGAGGCCCCGGCCCGGAGCCAGCGCTTCACAATGGAGTTCTCCCCGGTGATGATATAGTCCACGTAGTCCGGGCAGTCCTCCCGGACGTTGGGCAGGGTGCTGATGCCCCACCAGGCATCGTAGGAGCCGGGCCAGTCGCTGAACTGAAACCAGCCGTAATAGGGGCTGTCCTGGCTCTGGGCCGCCCCCACGGTGGAGTAGAAGCCATCGGCGTTGAAGTAGACGCTTTGGGAGCCGGTGTGGTTGAACACGCCGTCCAGCAGGACCCGGATGCCCTTTTCCCTCGCCTGGGCGCAGAGGTTTTGAAAATCCTCCTCCGTGCCCAGCATGGGGTCGATTTTCGTATAGTCCGCCGTATTGTAGCGGTGGTTGGAGGCGGACTCAAAAATGGGGCAGAAGTAGAGAGTGGTGACCCCCAGGGCCGCCAGGTCGTCCAGGTGGGCGGCCACCCCCCTCAGGGAGCCGCCGAAGAAGTCCCGGTTTTTCACCTCGCCGTCCTCCGGCCGCCAGGCGGGGAGGTCGTTCCAGTCCTGGTGAACCCAGCGGTCTCCAATGAGCCCCGCGGGGTCCGGAAGCTCCAAGCGGCAGTAACGGTCCGGGAAGATCTGATAGGTCACCCCTTCGCCGAACCAGGCGGGGGTATGGTTCTCCTCGTAGACGGTGAGCTGCCAGGGAATGGGGTCTCCCTCGCTGCGGTAGCCGGTCTTGTCCAGAAGGCAGCCGGTGCCGTCGTCCCTCCAGAAGCGGAACCAGTACCACACCAGCTCCGGCGCCTGGAAGGGCATGAGGGAGAGGGAGAAGACGGCCCGATCCTCCTGATAGCCGGTCAGAGGCATCTCCGCCTCCATCTGGTGCCCGGCAAACTCCCGGCGGAGGACCACGGAGCAGTGGGTGAACCCCTCGCCGGCGAGGGGGCGGCAGGTGAGGGACCACTCCTTCCCGCAGAGGAGGGCGCCATAGGGCTGTTTGGACCGGGGATCGCGGGAATCAAAGACGGTGTTCATGGGACAAAACTCCTTGTTCGTTAAAATAAGGGGTTCCAATAAATGACATTTTTTTACTGTTCGCTTTGGAGGGGAAAAAGGCCGGGAGGGACCCGGCCTGAAGGCGCGGAGAAAAAGGGGTGTTTCACGTGGAACGTTGGTTTCGGGAAACGGGCGCTGCCAGCCGCCCGGCCCCTCTGAGGGAACCGGATTTCCAGGAGAGGTGGGCGGATGATATCCGCCCCTACGCGGCGTTTTACCAAAGAATATCCGGTTACGGTAAAAGCTGATTCTCCCCGGTGATGGTGGAGCTGTCCTCGCTGGGAGCAAAATAGGCGTTTAAGATATTCACCGCCGTGGAGGCCAGGGCCGCGCCGGCGTCCGCCCGCTCGATGGCGATGGCCACGGCGATTTCCGGGTCGTCGTAGGGGGCGAAGCAGACGAAGACGCCGTGGTTCTTCTTGTCCGAGGTGACCTGGGAGGTGCCGGTCTTGGCCCCGGCGGAGACCACGCAGTTTTTAAAGTAGGGGGAGAGGGTGCCCTCCACCAGGCCCTTCATGCCCTCCTTCACCGCCCGGAGGTTTTCGTCGCTGATGTCGATTTCGTTGACGGGCTCCGTGTTTCCCACGGCCACCACCTGGGAGTTGTCATAGGTCTTGGCGGCTTTCAGCAGGTGGGCCTGGCAGTGCTTCCCGCCGGAGACCAGGGTGGCGATGTAGTTGGCCAGCTGGAGGGGGGAGTAAAGCTGGCTGGACTGGCCGAAGGCCGCCCAGGGAGCCTGGTCCTGCCCCTGGGGGTTCTCCGGCAGAAGCCCGGCGGTCTCGGGAATCTCGATGCCGGTTTTCTCCCCCAGGCCGAATTGGACCAGGTATTCCCGAAGCCCCTCCATTTTCAGGCGGAAGCCCATCTCGGCGAAAAAGTAGTTGCAGGAATTGGTGATGGCCCCGGTGACGTTCAGGTTTCCGTGGCCCGAGAGCTTCCAGCAGTTGGCGTAGCTGTTGGCCTCGTCTCCGGGGTAGCGCCAGGAGCCGGTGTCCCGGATTTTCTCCGTCAGGGTCACCTTCCCATCCAGCAGGGCGGCCATGGCGGTGAAGGGCTTTAAGGTGGAGCCCGGGGGATAGCCGTTCATGGTGGCCCGGTTGTACATGGGGGTGCGGGGGTCGGCGTTGAGCTGGGCAATGTCCTGCCGCCAGGTGGTCAGGTCGTAGGAGGGATAGGAGGCCAGGGCCAGCACCTCCCCGGTGCCCACCCGGACCACCGCCGCTCCCGCGCCCCGCTTCTCGTCGCCGTCGGCGTTGAGGCGGGTGACGGTCTCCGCCAGGCAGTCCTCCACCTGGGTCTGAAAGTCCAGGTCAATGGTCAGCTCCACGGTGTTCCCCGGCTCGGGCTCCGTGTTGTAGTATTCCCCGGTGACCTTGCCCTCGTCGTTGGTGGCCACCAGGCGGCGTCCGTCCTTGCCCTTGAGGTAGTCCTCAAAGGCCAGCTCCGCCCCCTCCTTGCCGATGAGGTCGTCGTAGTCATAGCCCTTTTCCTTCAAGGAGGGGTAGTCGTCCTCGATGCCGATCTTGCCCACGTAGCCCAGAATGTGGGCGGCATAGGTGGTCTCGTACTCCCGGACGGAGGAAAGGGTCACCTTGGCCCCGGCGTAGTTCCCGTCGCTGAGGAGGGAGATGAAGGGGGTGTCGATATCCTGGGCCAGGACGTAGGCGGCGTAGTTGTCCAGCTTCCGGACGGACAGCTCGTACTGGACCCCCAGCACCATCCGGGCCTGGGTCATGGTGTAGTGCTCCGGGATGTCCAGCTCTCCCCGCATGGCGCCGATGAGCTGGGCGGGGGTGACCCCGGCGTCCATCAGCAGGTCTTCTGTCAGATCGTCGGGGACCAGGCGGTCCAGCAGGGCCTGGGCCCGCTTTTTGGGGGAGAGCTCCTCCGCGGGAGCGGCCCCCTCCTCGGGCTCCGGCTCCGGGGCGGAGACCGCCTCCGGGTGGCGGAGGAGGTATTCCCCCAAAGCCTCGGCGCAGGGCTTCAGGCTCTTGAGGTAGGCGAGAAACAGCTTCTTCTGCTGCCCGTCCATCCGGTCCACCTCATAATGGTAAGGGGCCAGCCGGGAGATGGGCAGATTGTCGTTCCAGGCCACGCCCTGAGACTGGCAGAGCTGGACCAGGCGGAGAATCGCCTCGTTGCTGTCGTCCCCCGGACGGAGGAGGTCCGCGTCAAAGGTCAGGTTGTAGGTGGAGCGGTTGGAGACCAGGGGCTTGCCGTTGCGGTCGGTGAGGATGCCCCGGGAGGCCTCCACCTTCTCCGGCCGGACGATGGAGCGGATGGCCTGGGCGGCGTAGTCGTCGTGGTGGATGACCTGCACGTCGTAGAGCACAGTGAGGTAAGCGATCAATGCCAGCACCAGGAAGTCGGCCAGCAGATAGAGCCGGGTATTTTGCATTTCCTTGCGGTCCATAGGGCGCCTTTCTATTTGGAAATCAGTCGTCGAAGCGGGTTCTTCGGAAGACGGAACGGTAAAGCAGGGTCAACGGGATGACGAAGGGAACGGCCACGCAGAACTCCCGGATCATGACCAGGGCTCCGGCCTCCCAGGCGGCGGCGCCCTGCATCCAAAGGATCAGGCAGCGGAAGCTCCCGTGGAGCAGGAAGGCGGCGGCGGCGGAGACAAAGGAGCAGAGAAACCCGGCGGGGAGCCAGCTTCTCGCCAGCAGTCCGGCGCAGAGGCCCATGGGGGGGAAAATCAGGGTGTAGAGGCAGGGAACGGGCCCCGGCAGAAGCAGGTCGGAGACCAGCCCCACGCACAGGGAGAAGATGGTCCCGGCAAGGGGCCCTTCAAAGGTGGCGGGCACGACCGCCAGAAGGGGATAGATAAAGGGAAGGACGCCCCAGAATTCCAGCCGCTGGAGAAGCCCCGTCTGCACCAGCAGGCACAGGGCGGTGGCGGCGGCGTACAGGGACCATTTGAAGATGGTTTCGTTTCTCGCAATCATAAAAAGAGCCTCCGCCCGTCAGGTGACAATCTCAAAGGATTTGATGACGAACACCTCCGTCAGGGCGTCGAAGTCCGCCGCCGGGGCCAAAATGGCGTAGGAGGCCGCGCCGGAGTCGTCCACCTGGACCTCCTCCACGGAGCCGATGACCAGGCCGGAGGGATAGTAGCCGCCCAGGCCGGAGGTCACCACCACGTCCCCCGCCAGGGGGGGGCGGTCCGCCGGGAGGTACTCCAGCCGCAGGCGGTTCTCCCCCATCAGGGAGAAGTCCCCCTGGGCGATCCCTAAGTCCTTGGTCCGGAAAACCTGAGCGCCCAGGGAGGTGTCCGTGTCCACCAGGGTCAGCACCGTGGACCAGTTGGTTCCCGCCCGGGAGACGACGCCCACCAGGTTGCCGCACGCGTCGATGACGCAGTCCCCCGCCTCGACGCCCAGGGAGGTGCCCTTGTTCAGCGTCAGGGAGGAGGTCCAGTTGGTGACCTCGTGCTCCGTGACCATGCACGCCTCAAAGTCCGTCAGGTCCCGGCGCTTCCGGGTCAGGTCCAGAAGCTGGTGGAGAAGCTCGTTTTCCTTCACGGCGTCCTCCGCCGCCCGGATGGTCTCCTCATTTCTGGCGATCTGCTGGCGCAGGGCGGCGTTTTCCGCCTGGAGGTCCGTGGTGTCCTTATAATAATTTTGCAGGTCGTTGAACCAGTTGGCCACCGCCGTGTACCCGGCCCGGAAGGGGGAGACGAGAATGCCCGTCAGGTTCTCCAGCGGGGAGGAATTGGCGCTGAGCACCGACATCACCGCCATGGCCACCGACAAAACGGCGGCGGCAAAGAGCACCCAGAGCCCGTGCTGTTTCAGGAAATTTTTCAATCCAATCACCTATATAAAGGTCCAAGATAAAAGGGGGGAGGGGTTACAGCAGGGAAACGCCGAAGCCCTCCAGCATCCTGGCCAGGCGCACAAGCGGCAGGCCCATGACGTTGAAGAAGTCCCCCTCCAGCCGCTCCACCAGCAGGGCCCCCCGGCCCTGAACGCCGTAGGCCCCGGCCTTGTCCATGGGCTCGCCGGTGGCGATGTAGCGGCGGAGCTCCGCCTCTCCGGCGGGGCGGAAGAACACGTCCGTGGACTCCGTCTCCGTCCGCCGCCGGTCTCCCCGGCAGACGGAAACCCCGGTGCAGACCGTGTGCTTCCGCCCCTGGAGGGCCGTAAGCATCTCCAGGGCGTGAGCCTCGTCCCGAGGCTTGCCCAGGCGCCGGTCGTCCAGAAAGACCATGGTGTCCGCGGTAATGACGATATCCTCCGGTCCGCAGAGCTTCACGGCGGCTTCCGCCTTCTCCCGGGAGATGTGGGACACCACCTCCTGGGGGCTTAGCCCTTCGGGGAAGGACTCCTCCACCTCCGGCACCCGGACGAGGAAGTCCGTCAGGCCGATGCGCTCCAGCAGCTCCCGCCGCCGGGGGGAGCCGGAGGCCAATACAATCTGAGCCATAGGTTCCTCCTTATTATTTGCCGGTGGAGCCGAAGCCGCCCCGGTCGGGACCTTCCAGCCGCTCCACCCTGGTAAAGGCCAGGGGAGGCTGGTTCTCCACGATGCGGAACTGGCAGAGCCGGGTGTTCTTGGCAATCTCCACGTCTCGGGTGGCGTAGGCGGGCCAGCGCCACTGGTCCCCGTCCCCCCGGTAGGAGCCGTCCACCACGCCCATGGAGTTGGCCTGCAATAATCCGTAGTTTTTAAACGTGGAGCTCCGGGGAACCACATGGGCCTCGTATCCCTCCGGCAGGGCCACGGCAATGCCCAGGGGGATGAGGCGAAACTCTCCGGCCTTTAGCACAAGGTCCTCCGCCGCCCGCAAATCCACCCAGTCGGACCCAGGGACGCAGCGGAGCTCCTCCAGGTCCTCCACAAAGTATTTCACTTTTATTTCTTTCGTCTCTCTCATAGTATGCTCCCACGCAATAAAAATTTGTATAAACCTGTCGAAACAATACGGCTTGTATTTACTCTACGCCCCGCTGATACAGTCCTCGGGTGAATTCCCCGTCGGGAGCGGAACCCTCCCGGTAGGCCCGGCAGATCCGGACGCACTCCTCCGGCGTCTCCGTGGTGAAGCGGAGGCGGGCGTAGGAAAGGCCCAGCCGCCGCCACTCCGGGCGGTCCGCCAGATAGAGGGGGCGGCTGTTCTGAAGCTCCGTCCGGTGCCCGAAGGCGGGGAGGAGGGGGAAGGCCGCGCCGGTGCGGTCGTTTAAGAAGTTGGAAGGGCGGCCCTCTGCCAGCCGGTCACAGCGGCAGCCCAAAGCGTTTTGAATCAGGCAGTTCTCCGTGATCATCAGGGGCAGCCGCCCATAGACGACGGCCTCGGCGGGGAGAATCTTTTTCATGTCCCGTATCTGGGAAAAGCGCAGCTCAAAGGAGAGGCAGGCGGATTCCAGCCCCTTCTCCCGGAGGTAGGCCAGGGAACGGCTGTTGAAGACGTTCAGCCCATAGTCCCCGTAAAGCCGCCAGCCTCCGTCCCGGACCAGGGGAAAGTGGCCCAGATTGCCCAGCAGCAGCCCGGAGGCTCCCAGGGACCGGGCCTTGTCCAGCCAGAGGCGGAGCCGGTCCTCGTCCCTGTCCCGCCAGACGCGGGGGAGAACGGCGCAGTATTCCGCCTCCGTCTCCGGCAGGGAGGGCACGTCCGCCAAAAGCTCCAGGGGCACATATACCCGAAGGGGCCGGAAGTCCAAAAGTCCCCCCGTCAGCTGGGCGGCGCTTGTGACGGAAACCGTAAACCGGGGCTCCGTCTCCGAACAGTCTATGTCCAGCAGGGGCGGCGGGTCCAGCTCCCGCCGCCGGGGGGACCGGGACCGGGCGGCGCTCAGGGACTCCAGAGCCTCCCGCCGCAAGGCGTTCACCGCGGCGGCGGAGAGGGACAGGCCGGGGTCCAGGACCGTTTCCACATGGGCGCAGCGGTAGGGAGTGCCCCCGGTCTTGCCCAGCCGGGCGGCCAAGTCCTCCGCCGTCAGTTCCCGGTTCCGGGCGGCCTCCGGCGGGGGGCCGGCGACGGTGACGGCATGGCCGTCTTGGTCCTCCGCCGTCAGCAGGCAGGGGGACCCCGCCTCCACCCGGCAGGTGAAGCGGACGGGGACCCGGCCCTCCTCCCGGCGAGGGGCTTCCGCGGAGGGGGCGGCTTCCGCGCCCTCCGGCCGGAAGCCCAGCATCTCGGGGCCCTTCGCACCCCGCCAATAGGCGTCGGTGAAGCCGGAGCGGGAAAAGGCCCGCTCCAGGGCGTCTTTCTCCTGGGCCGTGGGCTTGCGTTCTTCCTCCAAGAGACGGGCGTAAATCCCGGTGACGGCGGCCACATAGCCGGGGGATTTCATCCGCCCCTCGATTTTCAAACAGGCCACCCCCATGTCCCCCATCTCCCCGAGATGGTCCGCCATGCAGGAATCCTTGAGGCTCAGGGGCCGGAGGTCTTTCGCCGCCTCGTTCACCCCATAGGGCAGACGGCAGGGCTGGGCGCAGCGCCCCCGGTTGCCGGAGCGCCCGCCGATGAGCGCGCTCATGGCGCACTGGCCGGAATAGCACATGCACAGGGCACCGTGGACGAAGGCTTCCACCTCCGCAGGACAGTTTTTACAGATTTCCGCCGTGTCCTCCTTGGAGCACTCCCGGGCGACCACCACCCGTTCGCAGCCGTCGGCGGCGATCTCACAGGCCCCGCCGGAGGTGAAAACGCTCATCTGGGTGCTGGCGTGGAGGGGCAGGTCCGGCAGGGCCCGCCGGAGCAGGTCGAAAAGGCCCCAGTCCTGGACCAGCACCGCGTCCACCCCCAGCCGGGAGGCGGTCCGGGCGGTCTCCAGGGCCTCGGGCAGCTCCCGGTCCGAGAGAAGGATGTTTAAGGTGAGGAAGACCCGCACGCCCCGGACATGGCACCAGGCCGCGGCCTGGGCGAACTCCTCCTCCGAGAAATTCCGGGCCCCCCGGCGGGCGTTGAACGCTCCCCAGCCCAGGTACACGGCGTCGGCGCCGCCGTACACGGCGGCCTTCAGGGCCTCCGGGGACCCGGCGGGGGCCAGCAGCTCGATTTTCCGGCTCACTTGGAGCCCCGGCTGTCCAGCCGCTGCTGGAGGCGGACCACCTCCCGCTTCAGCTCGCTGACCTGGCTCTGGGCCTTCCCGGCCTCGTCCAGGTAGCCCTTGATCTGGCGGCGGAGCTGCTCGGCGGCGGCCTGGGCCTTGAAGAGCTCGTCGGCGATGTTGGCGGCGGTGAGGACGGCGGCGTCGGTTTTGCCCACTCGGGTGCTGTTGAGCACCTCGTCCATTTTGTCGCCTACGTAAGCGCCCACCTTCTGCATGTAGGAGGGGGACTCCTCCGCCACAAAGGTGTAGTCCTCTCCGCAGATGGTCACGACCACGCGGTTCGTCATAAAAAAACCTCCTTCAGCCCCGGAAAGCGCAGCTTCCGGCGGACCGCGTAATTTTACAGCGTACAGTATAGCACACCCGGCGGGGGTTCGCCACAAGAATTTCGGCAGAATCGAAAAAATTTACAAAACCGGAAATCGGTTGTGATTTTCGCTACTCTGTGCTATTATAAAAGGCGGTCCGGCGGACCGGGGAGGGATGAAAATGAGAGTGCTGTCTTATGACCCCGAAGACAACTTCTTTTTTGTGGACATGACCTGGGACGAGTACCGCAGGCTGGCCGCGGAATATGAGATTGACACGAAGGGTGCGGACGCCGAAGAGGTCATTGAAATCCAAAAGGACTACCGGAGGGAACTGGCGGAAGAGGTGTTTGACGCGTCCTATCCCTTCCAACAGTACCTCAAGGACCTCTACGGCATTGATAACATGCCGGAGGTTTGCCTGGTTGTGAAGCGGGACTTATCCGACTTGTGGGTGGACCAATACGACCATCCCTTTCATCATCTGTGGAACGGGGAGAGTCCGTGGATCAAAATAAGACCTGTCCCCATTGAGGCTTTGACCGATTTGGCGGGGCTGGAGCCCGCCGCCGCCGGGGATGGGGCCTATGAGGACGAGCCGGATTTGGTGAAGCCGGAGCGCGAAAAGAGAGGAGAGGACAGCGGGATGGAGAAGAAGACCACCTACAATATACAGTGGGCGAGAGAGCAGCTGACGAGCCAGGCGCTGGGGAAATTCTGCGAGTATTACGCGAAAATGGCCCTGCTGTCCTATGGGGTGAGAATCTATACTCCCGAAATCGACGACCACGGCATCGACTTTGTGGCGGAGGGCCGGAAGGGTTTTCTGAAATTCCAGGTGAAGGGCGTCCGGGGACTTTCCCAGGTCTTTATGGAGAAGGAAAAGTTTGACGTGGAGGACGACGCCATGTTTTTGATCCTGCTCCTGCTGGTGGATGGGGAGGAGCCGGACATGTACGTCATTCCAGCCTCCGCCTGGCGGCGGGAGAGCCCGGTGTTTGTCTCCCATGATTACTCGGGAAAGAAGTCCAGGCCGGATTACACCGTCAATGTCTCGAAAAAGAACCTGCCGGAGCTGGAGCAATACCGGCTGGAAAACATGCTGTCGATATTTTAGGGTACATCCCAATAAAAAAAGGAAGGACAGGTCTGTCCTTCTTTTTTTTATTCCGCGGGCCTTCCTGCGGGGCTCAATACCCCACAATCAGCCCCTTCTCCATGGCGTAGAAGCTGGTGAGCCCCCGGCAGGGGAACAGCTCCACGCTCTTCACCGGCAGGTCCTTTAAAATCTGCTCCTTCAGCTTCATGGCCCCCGGCAAATTCTCGCAGTGGCAGAGGATGACCTCGGCCCCGGTGCAGTCCTTGCTGTCCCGCATCAGCGCCGTGATGGTCTGATAGGTCTTGGCCTCCCCCCGGGCCTTGCCCGCCACATGGATGGTCCCCTGGGGCGTGGCGTCGGCGATGACGTGGATGCCCAGGGAGTGGAGCAGGGTGCCGACCAAGGGGCGCATCCGCCCGTTCTTAATCAGGTTGTCGAAGTTCTCCAGGGTGAAGCAGGTCCGCAGGGCCGCCTGGTACAGCCGGAGCTGGGCGCAGATGTCCTCAAAGTCCCCCCCGGCCTCCAGAAGCTGCTTGGCCCGGCGGATGAGCAGAATCATGGCCCCCGCCGTGGCCTTGGAGTCGATGACGCAGATTTCCTTTTCCGGGTGCTCCTCCAATACCATGTCCCGGCCCAGGACGGCGGCGTTATAGGTCCCCGACAGGTTGGCGGAGATGGTGAAGCACACCGTCCGGTCCGCTTCCTCGAAGGACTTGGCGAAGGCCGCCGGGGAGGGGCAGGCGGTGGAAGCGGCGGTCTTCTCCAGCGCCATGGCCCCCAGGAGCTGGGGGATCTCCAGCGCGTCGTTGTCGATGAACTCCCGCTCCCCCACCTGGAGCCGCAGAGGAACGGTCTCAAAGAGGATCTCCCCGCCGCCGAACTCGCTCATGCGCAGGTCGCAGCTGCTGTCGCTCACAATTTTACAAATCATACAACACACCCCATAATATGGTTTCTGATATCATGTCTTCTGTTATCATACAGGATTCCCGCCGGATTGTCAACCGAAAACAAAAAAATAGGAGGGAATTTTTCCCCGGAAGGGCTCCGGCGCCCCCGCCGGGCCCGCCGGGGCGGGAGGAGAAATTTTTTTCCCAAATCCACGGTTGACATAACAGTGTGGACAACTCTGTGGATAATGTGCAAAACCCCCTTTTTGGAAGGGATCCGGGTGGGTGACGGAGCCGTTATGAAAAAGTAACAAAAGTAACATTTTTTAGAAAAACGGCGGGACCGGCCGGGAAAGGGCGGGAAAGGGTCCCGCCGGGCCTGAGGGGGTTGAACCTTGGGAATTCCTGTGATATAATCGAACCGTTTCAAAATCCTGGGCATTTCCGGGGCTTTCCCCCCTATATGCTGTGCCTGGGGACGAAAAAGAATCTTTCCCGGCGGATTCCGCCGGTTTTGGAGGAGCTATGGCGAAGAAACAGGATTACGGCAACGACAGCATTTCCGCCTTAAAGGGCGCGGACCGGGTGCGCAAGCGCCCCGGCGTTATTTTCGGCTCCGACGGCCTGGACGGCTGCGAGCACGCGGTCTTCGAGATTTTATCCAACTCCATCGACGAGGCACGGGAGGGCCACGGGAAGGCCATCACCGTCACCCGCTTCCTGGACCACAGCGTAGAGGTGGAGGACGCGGGCCGGGGCTGCCCGGTGGACTGGAACGAGAAGGAGCAGAAGTACAACTGGGAGCTGGTCTTCTGCGAGCTCTACGCCGGGGGCAAGTACGACAACGCCTCCGGGGACAACTACGAGTTTTCCCTGGGCCTCAACGGCCTGGGCTCCTGCGCCACCCAGTACGCCTCCCGCTACATGGACGTCACCGTCTGGCGGGACGGGTTCGAGTACCGCCTCCGCTTCGAGCGGGGGGAGATTGTGGGGGAGCTTCAAAAGACGCCCCTGCCCAAGTCCCAGGCGAAAAAGACCGGCACCCGGACCCGCTGGCTCCCGGATCTGGACGTGTTTACGGACATCAACATTCCGGCGGAGTACTTCACCGACGTCTGCAAGCGCCAGGCGGTGGTAAACGCCGGGCTCACCTTCCACTTCCGCAGCGAGACGGAGCCGGGGTCCTTCGAGGAGACGGCGTTCGTCTATGAAAACGGCATCGCGGATTATGTGGCGGAGCTGGCGGGGGAGACCGGCTTAACCTCCCCCGCCTTCTGGCAGGCGGAGAAGCGGGGCCGGGACCGGGAGGACAAGCCGGAATATAAGGTGAAGCTGTCGGCGGCCTTCTGCTTTTCCAACCGGGTAAACGTGGTGGAGCACTACCACAACTCCAGCTGGCTGGAGCACGGGGGAAGCCCGGAGAAGGCCAGCCGCTCCGCCTTCGTCTCCGCCGTGGACAAGTACCTGCGGGAACAGGGGAAGTACCAGAAGAACGAGAGCAGGGTTACCTGGGCGGACGTGGAGGACTGTTTGATTCTGGTGACCAGCAACTTCTCCACCCAGACCAGCTATGAAAACCAGACGAAAAAGGCCATTACGAATAAGTTTGTCCAGGAGGCCATGACGGAATTCCTCCGGTCCAACCTGGAGATTTATTTCATTGAGAACCACTTCGACGCGGAGAAAATCGCGGAGCAGGTCCTGCTGAACAAGCGGAGCCGGGAGAAGGCGGAGGAGGCCCGGCTGAGCATCAAAAAGAAGCTCTCCGGCAGCGTGGACATCGCCAACCGGGTGCAGAAATTCGTGGACTGCCGGACCCGCGACCCGGAGCGCCGGGAGATCTACATCGTGGAGGGCGACAGCGCCCTTGGCAGCGTGAAGCTGGCCCGGGACTCGGAGTACCAGGGCATCATGCCCATCCGGGGGAAGATTCTGAACTGCCTGAAGGCGGACTACGCCCGGATTTTCAAGAGCGAAATCATCACGGATTTAATCAAGGTCCTGGGCTGCGGCGTGGAGGTGCAGAATAAGCACGCCAAGGACGTGTCCTCCTTCGACCTGGGGAACCTCCGCTGGAGCAAGGTGGTCATCTGCACCGACGGCGACGTGGACGGCTTCCAGATCCGGACCCTGGTGCTGACCATGCTCTACCGGCTGACCCCGACGCTGATTCGGGAGGGATATGTCTATATCGCGGAGACCCCGCTCTTTGAAATCAACTGCGGGGAAAAGACCTGGTTCGCCTACTCGGACAAGGAGAAAAACGACATCGTCAAGGGGCTGGAGGGGAAGAAATATAAGATCGACCGCTCCAAGGGCCTGGGCGAGAACGACCCGGACATGATGTGGCTGACGACGATGAACCCGGAGACCCGGCGGCTCATCCGGGTCATGCCGGAGGACGTGGAGCGCACGGCCCAGGTCTTCGACCTCCTCCTGGGGGACAACCTCCAGGGGCGGAAGGACCACATTGCGGAGAATGGGTATAAGTATTTGGAGATGGCGGATATTTCCTAGGCTCCGCCTGGACCGGCCAGAGGGCCCCGCCCTCTGGACTCCCGCCAGGGGAACCCAGGTTCCCCTGGACCCCTCTCATGTATGTTTGTTATGAATCCCTCGCTTCATGAAATCTTGATGCAAAAGCCACCGCATATACCCGGACCGGGTACGCAGGGTTTCGTATGCCAGACGGGTCAAACATTCATGGTCTTGTTCGGTCATTGTCACACAGACGCGCTTGCTTTTATGCTTACTGCCAGCCATATCACTCAGCACTCCCCATTCGAGTTTGTAGTAAGATGCTCTTAGTATACCTGAATATAATCAGGAAGCCAACCCCTGAATATTTTCAGGTCTCCGTTTTTACAAAAGGAGTGAGAGTTTCCTATGGAACATACGGAAAAAATTTTGGACATTTTGAAAGAGCGAAATATTATTCCAAATCAAGTGGCAAAAGCAATTGGAGTTTCAGACAGCCTGTTCAGCAAATGGCGGGCAAATCCTACATCAAAAGTATCCTCTGAAGTTCTTGCCGCTATCGCCGATTATCTGGACTGCTCTGTGGATTACCTTCTAGGCCGGACCGACAATCCAGAAGTGAATAAATAATTAAAGGGGCAGAATCATGCCAAAGAAGAAAACACCCGAGGGCTCCAAGCCCAAATCCGGCAACCCCAACGTCTTGGGGCTCCACGCCGCGGTGGTGGAGCAGCCCATCACCGACACCCTGGAGACCAACTACATGCCCTACGCCATGAGCGTCATCGTCTCCCGTGCCATCCCGGAGATCGACGGCTTCAAGCCCTCCCACCGCAAGCTCCTGTACACCATGTACAAGATGGGCCTGCTGACGGGGGCCCGGACCAAGTCCGCCAACATCGTGGGCCAGACCATGCGCCTGAACCCCCACGGCGACGCCGCCATCTACGACACCATGGTCCGCCTCTCCCGGGGCTACGGCGCTCTGCTCACCCCCTTCGTGGACTCGAAGGGCAACTTCGGCAAGCACTACTCCCGTGACATGTCCTGCGCCGCCCCCCGGTACACCGAGGCCAAGCTGACCCCCATCTGCCAGGAGCTCTTCCGGGACATCGACTCGGACACGGTGGATTTTGTCGACAACTACGACAACACCATGAAGGAGCCCGCCCTGCTGCCCACCACCTTCCCCAACATCCTGGTCTCCGCCAACATGGGCATCGCCGTGGGTATGGCCTCCCAGTTCTGCGGCTTCAATTTAAAAGAGGTCTGCGACACCGCGGCGGCCTATCTCAAAAATCCCGACTGCGATTTGCTGGAGACCCTGCCCGCCCCGGACTTTCCAACCGGCGGGGAGCTCATCTGCGACCGGGACGCCCTGCGGGACATCTACGCCACCGGCCGGGGGGGCGTGAAGGTCCGGGCCAAGTGGCGCTATGTCAAGGAAGAGAACCTCATCGAGATCACGGAAATCCCCTACTCCACCTCCACCGAGGCCATTTTGGACAAGGTGGCGGAGCTCATCAAGGCGGGCAAGGCCAAGGAAATCGCCGACATGCGGGACGAGACGGACCTCTCCGGCCTGAAGCTCACCATCGACTTGAAGCGGGGCGCGGACCCGGAGAAGCTCATGGCCCGCCTCTTCAAGCAGACCCCCCTGGAGGACGCCTTTTCCTGCAACTTCAACGTCCTCATCGCCGGGCAGCCCAAGGTCCTGGGGGTCCGGCAGATTCTGGAGGAGTGGACCGCCTGGAGGACGGAGTCCGTCCGGCGGCGGGTGTACTTCGTCCTGGGGAAGCGGAGGGAGAAGCTCCACCTGCTCAAGGGCTTGAAGCGCATCCTGCTGGACATCGACAAGGCCATCCAAATCATCCGGGAGACGGAGGAGGAGTCCGAGGTCATCCCGAACCTGATGATCGGCTTCGGCATCGACCAGGTTCAGGCGGAGTACGTGGCGGAAATCAAGCTCCGGAACATCAATAAGGAGTACATCCTGAAACGGGTGAAGGAGACGGAGGCCCTCCAGGATGAGATCGACGACCTGGAGGATATCCTCCAGGACCCCCGGCGGGTGAAAAAAATCATCCTGGAAGAGCTGAAGGAGGCGGCGAAAAAGTACGGCGAGCCCCGCCGCACCGCCATTGTCTACGCCCACGAGCTGCCGGACCCCGGCGAGGACGAGGGGCCGGAGGAATACCCGGTCCACGTCTTCCTGTCCAAGGAGGGGTACTTTAAGAAAATCACCCCCCAGAGCCTCCGCATGAGCGGGGCCCAGAAGTATAAAGAAGGAGACGGCCTCCGGCAGAGCTTCGAGACCGCCAGCCGGGCGGAGGTTATGTTTTTCACGGACCAGTGCCAGGTCTATAAGACCCGCCTCAGCGAGTTCGAGGACTCCAAGGCCAGCGTCCTGGGCGATTACCTCCCGGCGAAGCTGGGGATGGATCCGGGGGAGAGCGTGATTTTCATGGTCCTCCCTGGGGACTATTCCGGCGGGCTCCTCTTCTTCTTCGAGAACGGCAAGGCGGCGCGGGTGGAAATCAAAGCCTACCAGACCACCTCCAACCGCCGCAAGCTCACCGGGGCCTACTCGGACAAGTCCCCCCTGAAAGCGATTCTCCGGGTGGACGCGGAGATGGAGCTGGCGGCCTATTCCACGGAGCCCCGGTGCCTGGTCTTCCACACGGCCCTGCTGGCCCCCAAGACCACCCGGTCCACCCAGGGGGTGGCGGTGATGACGCTGAAGCCCAAGTATCAATTGGACTCCGTCCGCCCCCTGGAGGAGACGTCTATTGCGAACAAGAGCCGCTACCGGGTCCGGGCGGTGCCGGCGGCGGGAGCCCTGCTGCGGCAGGAGGACACGGGAGAAATCCAGATTACATTGGAGGAATGAGATATGACAAATTTCGACGCGGTCAAGAAGAACCTGGAGGCCCGGGGCTATGCCGTCCGGGTGTTCTCCACCGGGAAAGAGGCGGCGGACTATCTGGACGCCGCCATTGACGGGAAGTCCGTGGGCTTCGGCGGGTCCGTCACCCTGGACGCCCTGGGGCTTTACGACCGCCTGGGGACCCACAACAAGGCCATGTGGCACTGGAAATGGGAGGACAAGGACGCCGCCCGGCGGGAGGCGATGACCGCGGACGTCTACCTCAGCTCCGTCAACGGCTTGGCGGAGACGGGAGAGCTTATTAACATCGACGGCGCGGGGAACCGGGTGGCCGCCACGCTGTTCGGCCATGAGAAGGTGTATTTCGTCATCGGCCGGAACAAGCTGGCCCCCTCTTACGAGGAGGCCGTCCGGCGGGCCCGGAACATCGCCTCCCCCCAAAACGCCCAGCGGCTGGGGAAAAAGACCCCCTGCGCCGTCAAGGGCGACCGCTGCTATGACTGCCGGAGCCCGGAGCGCATCTGCCGCGGGCTGGTGACCCTCTGGGGTCCCATGATCGGCATGGAGGCCGAGGTGCTGCTGGTGGACGAGGACTTGGGGCTGTAAAAGGGGGATCCCCTGTAGGGGCGGCAATCTGCCGCCCGTCTCCGGGAAAACCGGAGCCCTTGGGGAGGCGGGCGGATGATATCCGCCCCTACAGGCTAACATCTCCCAATCGGACATGCCCCTTGCGTGGAATCACGGCTGAAAAGAGAGGAGGTCCGCCATGCTGAAAAAAGTGCTGGTCCTGGCCCTGGCGGTCTGTCTTCTGACAGGCTGCTCGGCCCTGCTGGAGCGGACCTACTCCACTGCGGAGCCCCACAGCAGCAAGTTCTGGGAGAGCGAGGCCGCCGGGACCCTCCGGGCGGAGAACCACCAGGACGTGGTGAACGACCTGCTCCTGCTGGTGGGCCGGCATCAGGAGACGGCCACCCTCCGGCTGTATGAGTTCAAGAGCGACCTGGCCGTGGCGGACACCCTGGAGCGGGCGGCGGCGGAGGTCCAGCAGGAGACCCCCATGGGGGCCTACGCCGTGGAGTTCATCACCACCTCCAGCCACGCCCAGCGGGGCTATTACGAGGTGGCGGTGCGCATCGGCTACCGCCGAACCCTGGAGCAGCTCCAGGCGGTGGTGAACGCCACCAGCCCGGAGGCGCTGTACAGCCTCCTGGCGGCGGCTCTGGACGAGGAAAAGACGGAGCTGGCGGTCCGCATGGGCTACTGGGGGGAAAACGGCAACGCCCGTGTGGAGGAGGCCATGCAGCAGCTCCGGGAGGAGCGGGAGCTGACGGAAACCCTCCCCTGGGTGGTGAATTACTACCCCGCCGAGGCGAATCCCGGCCTGGTGGAGTTCCTTCTGGACCCGCCGGAGCCGGAGGAGGGCGGAGAGCTGGAGGAGGACGGCGAGGAGTCCTCCGGAGAAGAGGGCGAAGGTTCTCCCGAAGGGGGCGGGGACCCAGACGGCGGCGAAGCGCCGGGAGAGGGAGTCCCCCCGAAGGAGGACCCGGAGCCGAAGGCGGGCGGGGAGGAAGCAAAGGACCCCGCCGCCCCGGCGGAGCCCGAGGAGAGCGGGGAAGCGGACTAGAGGAAATTTTTTTAGCGGAGGGCTTGACAAGAGGGGAAAGCTCTGCTAGAATACTTTTTGTTCTTGTGAGCGCAGCTTCTGCGGGCATAGCTCATCTGGTAGAGCGCCACCTTGCCAAGGTGGAGGTAGCGAGTTCGAGCCTCGTTGCCCGCTCCA
>VSMY01000130.1 GCA_009773995.1 Oscillibacter sp.
CCCGGTAGTCGTCGGAGGTGAAGCTGCTCACCGGGGTGATTACGTACATGTTGTAGTAGGGCTGCTTTTCCTTCCCCTCTCCATCAGGAGAATCCACCTCAAAGCGGCCCATGGCATAGCCTACGAAGACATAGCCAGTGTAGCTCGGGTCAACAAGGAACTCTTTGCCGCTGCTTTCGGCGGCGGGCTCTGCGGTCACTTCGCTGGACTTCTCGTTTTCTTTGCTCATTCCAAGCACTTCCTTCCTGGGGTCCTGCCCCTGTTTATTAGCGGATGCTGGAAAGCCTCGTACTCGCTGTGTCTTCCGCAGAGGTATTACGCCTATAGCAAGCATTTCGGGCAACCCCTTCTGTTTGGGCTTTTTGATGCGACCTAAACCAGCAAGCTGCATCCCGACCTTCCCTCCGTTGGCTCTCGGACTCGGGACTACATCCGAGAAGGGGCATAGCCGGTAAGCCTTTCAACATCTGCCTGTGTGGCGGGAAGCCTGTCCACTAGGGGGCTGCCTTGGGCCTTTTTGCTCCGGCTATAAGAAAACAGCCGGACAGTGGCTACTGTCCGACTGTTACTTAACATTATAGAATCCACCCTTTTTTCAGCAAAACGGCCCATGGAGAAAAAGCTCCATGGGCCGTTTTTTACATTCTCAGGCGCCGGAAGAAGACGGGCTTTCCCCCTGGGCGCCGCCGCGCCCTAATTCCGGGGAAGGTTCTCCAGGCTGAGGGCCGGAAAATAGTCCCGCAGGAACGTCCAGGGGATGCAGCATACGCCGTCCACCGTCTGAACCAGCCATCCTGGGGAGCCGACGCCCCAGGGCAGCAGGCTGGTGAAGGTCTCCGGGGGCAGGGGCACGGCGTCCCGGAGGAACCAGAGGGCCTGGGCGATGTCGCCGCGGGTGGTGTAGGGCGTGAGAATCTGGGAGAGGTCCCCTGGGGTAAAGCGGAAGTCATGGTCCGGCAGTCCCAGGCGCTTCAGCAGGGCGGAGAGGATGAACTGGGCGTCCTCCCCGGAAATCCAGCGGTCCGGGTCAAAGCGGTTTCCCTCCGCCTCCGGCAGAAGCCCGGCGGAGCGGGCGGTCATAACGGCGCTGTAGCAGGGGTGCCCGAAAGGCACGTCGTCAAAAGGTACGGTCCCCGGCCGCCACCCGGCAAAGCCGTAAAGATTTAACACGGTTTTCACAAATTCACCCCGGCCCATGCCCGCACGGGGGGAGAAGGTGTGGCTGCTGGTGCCCTCCAGAATTCCCGCCGCGGCCAGGGCCTCGATCGGCTCCCTGGCGTACCCATAGCGGCCCAGGTCCACGAAGCCCTCCAGCGCCAGGGGCTCCCGGCTGTCGTAGGCGGGGACGGCGTAGCCGTGGATCCGCCAGTCCCCCAGGGGGTAGCGGTTGACGGTGACGTAATCGTTGGGCTCCTCCTCCGGCACCCGGGCGGGGCCGACGGTCTCCGGCGGGTAGTCCCACCGGACGGTGAGGGCGTTCCCCTCGACGGTAAAGAGGGTTTCGTCCTCCACGTAGAGCACCAGGCCGATGTGGTGGATCTGGCCTTCGATATTGCAGAAGAGGGCCAGGTCGCCCTGGAGGGGGACGTAGCTCCCGCCCCGAGCGGCGCTGTCATAGTAGCGGCCCAGGGCGGTGAAGGCCCGGCAGTGCCGGGTGCAGCTGACGGACCGGGGAAAAGCCTTTGGGGAAACTCCGGCCTCCTCGGCGCACCAGGAGACGAACATGTCGCACCAGTGCCCATTGGGGAAGCCGAAGCGGTCCCCGAAGGGCGTGTGCTCGTCGTCCTCCTCGGTGAGGCCCATCTGGGCCAGCGCCTCGGCCACCACCCGCCCCGACTGGGAAACCCCGGCGGCCTCCGCCGCCCGTGCCGGGGTCCAACACAACAGGGCCGCGAGAAGAACTAACAGGGCATTTTTTCCAAATCCGCGCATGTTCTCACTTCCATAAGTACATAAATGATTTGAGCACATGATAGCACGTTCGACACGATTTGACAAGTCCCGGCAAGGCCGGGCAAAAAACCCCCACGGGACGAAGCCCGTGGGGGGAGCTGGCGGTTATTCGGGGTAGCAGGTCCAGACGTCGTAGCTACCTTTGGTGTATTCGTCAACGTAGCAATTGTATCCGCTGTTGTTGATACGATAGATCCCTGAGCTGTCGTCGGCGCTTGTGCACGCCGCGCCGCCAATCATCCAGTCAAATCCGTATTGTGTTACGAGGGGGTGGTCTGCTGTGATAGGTGCAATAACAACGCAGAGATGTTTGGCATATCCGTTGGGGTCGAGGACAACAACAAGGTCGCCAGGCCGAGCGTTGGCCAGAGTGGTTTTGCGATAGGTGACTCCGGTTTGGCCGAAAATATAGTCGCTGACCAGTGCGGACCAGCCTGCGCAACCTTGTGTTATACTGATAGCTCCACCTGCGCCGGTGCGCCTGTTGTAGGCTGTATATTTGCTGGTAACTTGGCGAATAGGGCTTTTATTTCCGGCGGAATAGCCGTTGGCAAAGCTGGTGTTATTGGGCCATTGCGCCAGGAGTTCGTTCATCAGGGCCGTGACATTGTCTTCGGTGATGGGCTTGCCGTTGGTGAGAACTCCAGTTGTGGAAGTCTCGGGCTGGGCCGGCGTGACAGGCGCTTCCGGCTCGGGTTCGGGAGCAGCCACCGGCTCGGCGGTGGAGATGTACCGCGCCATCCGGTAGACGGCCACGCAGCCCTGGCCGCGGTTCATGACCTTGCCGCCGCCGAAAGAGCCGTCGGAAAATCCCGTGATAATGCCCAGGGCGAAGACGCTTTTCACGCCGTCCTGATACTGGGCGGGAATGGAACTGTAATCGGTAATTTTGGCCTGGGCCTCGGCCTTTTGCGCGGGCGCGGCCGCGTAACCCTTTTGGAGCATGACGTTGCCCAAAATCTGGGCCATGTCATAGCGGGAAATTGGAAGGTTCATGACGCTGGCCATGCCGTACTGGGATTCAAAGGACGTGTTTTTCAGTACGCCGCCGCGGAAGAGGGCTTCGGCGTTGGCGACAAACCATCCGAGCTTCTGGTTGAACGCCGTGTTGTACTTCTCGATGGCATCCGGATAAAAGGCCCGGGAAACCATGACGCAGAACTGGGCGCGGGTGACCTGGCTGGCGGGCCGGAAGGTCCCGTCGGCGTAGCCGGAGGTGATTCCCTTGGCGGCGCAGTCCATGATGGCCGCGTAAAAGCTGTGTTCCTCCGGCACGTCGGCAAACTTGGCGGCGGGCGGCTCCTCCGCCGCCAAGGCGGGCAGGGCCAGGCTTATCCCCAGCGCCAGAACGAGGATCAATGAAAACAGCTTCTTCATGACAGCCTCTCCTTTGTCAAATATCCGGTATCCTAAACCGTCCCCCGTCTCCCCATCAGCCGTGAACCCAACAGAGCCCCCGCAAGAGGGACGCCGCATCCGTAAGGCGGCAAAGCCGCCAACGGCTGCGCTGTGGTTCACGGCTGAAAGCGAGGAAATTCCCCGTCCGGCGGAGCTTTCCGCCCTTGGGGCGGGAAGCGCAGCGGTAAGGGGAATTTCCGAGCTGGCGCGGAAGGAGGGATTTGAACCCTCGCGCCGGTTTTATCCAGCCTACTCCCTTAGCAGGGGAGCCCCTTCGGCCACTTGGGTACTTCCGCGTATCCTGATGCAGTTTTGAAGAGTTGGCGGAGAGAGTGGGATTCGAACCCACGGGCACTTGCGCGCCGCCGGTTTTCAAGACCGGTTCCTTCAACCACTCGGACATCTCTCCACAAGAAGGCGCCGTCTCTTGAACACGCATAATATCATAGCATACCCCGCCCCCTCTTGTCAACAAAATTTTCCGCCGGGGCGGGGAAATTTACCCCTTCCCCGTCCGGTACATCCGCCCCGCCTCCGGCGTCACGCCGTTCAGCCACAGCAGCTCCTCCACCGTCACGAACCAGTAGCCCTCCTCCTGGAGCCGGTCCACTACCCGCAGAGCCGCGTCCACCGACGAGGGATAAATGTCGTGGAGCAGAATGATGCTGTTAGGCCCCGCGTTGTCCAGAATGGCCCGTGTCACCTTCTCCGCGTCCCGGCTCTCCCAGTCCCGGGGGTCCACGCACCACTTCACCAGAGGCACAGTGAAGGAGGCCCCCTCCGCCACCTGGCCGTAAGGGGGCCGCAGCCAATACTCCCCGCCGCCCAGCAGGGTCTCCAGGGCCTCCTCCGTCCGCCGCACCTCCTGGGCCGCCAGGTCCGGGCGGACGCCGTCCAGGCGCTGGTGGCTCCAGGTGTGGTTCCCGATTTGGTGCCCCTCCTCCGCCATGCGGGCCACAAGGGCGGCGTTGTCCTCAATCTGCTGGCCGATGAGGAAAAAGGTGGCCTTGGCCCCCCGCTCCTTCAGCCCGTCCAGCAGGCGCTCCGTGGTGCCCCGCCGGGGCCCGTCGTCGAAGGTCAGGGCCACGTACTTCTCCCCCGCCGGAATCTCCGCGCCGCTGTCCGCGGGTACGGCCTCGTCCCTCGCCAGGCACAGCGCCGCCAGGGCCGCCAATATCAAAACCGGGACTACTTTCTTTGCCATCGCGCAATTCCCCCTTATTTATTCAAGGGTAGTATGCGCAGGCCGTCGGCGTTTTTGTTTGGAAAAATCACGCAAAGTAAAAGCCCTTTGTCATGAGCCTAGGTCCTCATGACAAAGGGCTTTTATCCTGAAATCCGGTTTACACCAGCTCAATCACCGCGGTCTCCGCGGCGTCGCCCCGGCGGACGCCGGTGCGGATGATGCGGGTATAGCCGCCGCTGCGCTCCGCATAGGTGGGCGCAATTTCCTTGAACAGCTTCTTGCAGACGTCCTCCCGGGTGATGAAGCTCATGGCCTGCCGGTAGGCGGCCAGGTCGCTCTTCTTGCCCAGGGTAATCATCTTCTCAGCCAGGGGCTTGATCTCCTTGGCCCGGGTGACGGTGGTCTCCATCTTCCCGTGATCCAGGAAATCCGTGACCTGCTGACGCAGCATGGCTCTGCGCTGGTCAGAGGTCTTGCCGAGCTTACGAGGCATTTCGGTTTCCTCCTTACTTGTTATCTTTCAGCGTTTCCTCCGCGCTCAGGCGGGGACGGTCAATTGTTCTCCTCGTCGGCCAGGTGCAGGCCCATCATGGCCAGCTTGTTAATGACCTCCTCCAGGGACTTGCGTCCCAGGTTCCGGACCTTCATCATTTCGTCCTCGGTCTTGGAAATCAAGTCCTCCACCGTGTTGATGTTGGCCCGCTTCAGGCAGTTGAAGCTCCGGACGCTGAGGTCCAGCTCTTCAATGGTCATCTCCAGCACCTTGTCCCGCTGGGCTTCCGCCTTCTCCACCACGGTGGGGCGGCTGCCGACGTTCTCACTCAGGTCGGTGAACAGCGTGAAATGGTCGCAGAGGATCTTTGCTCCCAGAGAGACGGCGTCCCGGGCGGAGATGGTGCCGTCCGTCCAGACCTCCAGCGTCAGCTTGTCGAAGTCGCTGGAGGCGCCCACACGGGTGGGCTCCACGGTATAATTCACCTTGTACACCGGCGTGTAGATGGAATCTACCCCAATGGTCCCGATCACATTCTGCTGGGGCTTGTTGCGGTCGGCGGGGACGTAGCCCCGGCCATGGGACAGGGTGATCTCCATGTTGAGAGACGCCCCGTTGTCCAGTGTGGCGATGTGCAGGTCCGGGTTCAGGACCTCCACCTCTCCATCGGCCTTGATGTCGCCGGCGGTGACCACGCAGGGGCCCACCGCCTCAATATAGACCGTCTTCACCGAGTCGCTGTGGAGCTTGGTCAGGAGACTTTTGATATTCAGGACGATCTCCGTCACATCTTCCTTCACGCCGGGAATGGTGGAAAACTCGTGCTGGACGCCGGCGATTTTGATGGTAGTCGGCGCGGTGCCGGGCAGCGAGGAGAGCATGATCCGCCGCAGGGCGTTGCCCAGCGTCGTGCCGTATCCCCGCTCCAGGGGTTCCACCACGTATTTGCCATAGGTTACATCACCAGGCGCTTCGCTGCATTCAATCTGGGGCTTTTCGATTTCGATCACGCAGTACCCTCCTTCATCTTCTCAACGGGCGGCGCGAGACGCCGCCTCTGGTTCGGCTCATTATCGAGGGTATCCTCCGCTTACTTGGAGTAGAGCTCGACGATCAGGTGCTCCTCCACGGGGATGTCGATATCCTCACGAGCGGGGAGGCGGGTCACGGTGCCCTTCAGGCCATTCTTCTCCCGCTCCAGCCACGCGGGCAGGAGGAAGATGGGGGCGTCCTGGCCGGTGAGGCGCTTGAAGACCTCGGAGGAGCGGCTGTTCTCCGCCACTTCCACCACGTCCCCGGCCTTCACCTGGTAGGAGGGGATGTCGACCTTTTTGCCGTTGACGGTGAAATGCCCGTGGTTCACCAGCTGACGGGCCTGACGGCGAGTCATGGCGAAGCCCATGCGGTACACCACGTTGTCCAGGCGGCGCTCCACGTTGATCAGCAGGTTGTCGCCGGTCTTTCCGGGGGCGGCGGCGGCGGCCTCATAGTAGCTGTGGAACTGCTTTTCCAGGATGCCGTAGATGAATTTGACCTTCTGCTTTTCGTTCAGCTGAATGCCGTATTCGCTTTTCTTCTTCCGCATCTGGCCGCCGGGATTCCGGTTGGTTTCCTTTTTGGCGTACCCCATGACGGCGGGAGAGATGCCCAAAGCCTTGCAGCGCTTGGCGATGGGCTGCATATTCCTTGCCATATTGCTTCTTACCTCC
>VSMY01000131.1 GCA_009773995.1 Oscillibacter sp.
CCCTGTGCGCCCATTTGAAGGACCAGGCTCCTATCCTGCCGGTGTGCTTCAAGTCCACCTCCGTGCTGACCCAGGCGAAGGTGGTGGAGGGCCTGGCTCCCACGGCGGCGGAGCCCTTCTTCGCCCTGGGACAGTGCATAATCCACTTGAAGGAGGATTGAGGGGCCGCGGCTTTGCGGTTCCAGGGTAAAGCGCGGGATGCGGATATCCTCCTGTACGTGTTTCCCATTCCGGGCAGGTACTTGCGTTAAAACCACCTCTTAAATGACAGAAAACGGTATAAGCGAGCCGCCTTTTCCCTTGGGGAAAAGGCGGCTTCTTCCATGCCGGGACCTGGCGGCCGCGGGACCGTCAATCTTCGGAGCAGCGGACCAACTCCCGGAACCACGCCTCCGGCAGCGCTGCCGACAGGGCCTCCATGCCCTGGGAGTACTGGTTTTCATAGCCGCCGAAGGTATCCGTCCGCTGGAGGCGGAAACCCTCCCGGACATACAATCGCAGGGCCTTCCAGCTCCAGGGCTGGGTGTGGATGTAGACGGGAGATTCCCCCAGCTCCCGGAAAACGGCCAGGGCCCTGCGGCAAAGGGTCTTCCCCAGTCCCCTCCCCTGGGTTTCCGGGGAGACGGCCAGCCAGTGGAGGGAGGCCGCTTCTCTCCCGTCCGCGTCCCGGTCCCGCCAGGCGGTGCAGATTCCCACGACCCGGTCCCGGCGGTCCACGGCGAAGATGCCGCGCCGGGCTAGCTCCCGGGGATGGGGACCGTAGGTGCGGACGAAGTAATCCAGCGCGTCCTCCGGGGAGGCAAAGTCCCCGATCTCATACTCCAGGGCGGCCCAGGCGGCTTCGTCTCCCGGCTGGTAGAGGCGGAGGCGGAAGCCCTCCGGCGGGGGCGTCTCCGCTCCCTGCCAGCCGCTGCAGCGGAGGATCAGGTTGTAAAAGGGGATGCTCCTGTCCGGCATGGTCAGTCCCTCCGGTTCCGGCGCAGCTCCAGGGCCAGGGCGGGCTTCCGGGTGGTGATGTTGCGCACCCCCGCGTTCAGGAACCAGCCCAGCTCCCAGGGCTCGTTAACCGTCCAGACGGAGAGCCCGATTCCGGCCTGGGCCAGCGTTTCGATGAAGCGCCGGGTCACCAGGCCCTGGTAGACGTTGACGGTGCGGACGCCCGCCTTGGCGCAGACGGACCGGATGGTTTCCGCCGCCTCCAGCTCAAAGTCCGGCTTCTCCCGGTAATTCAGGTAGAGGTTCGGGACGTACTCCTCCAGGTTCAGATAGACCTCCGCGCCGGGAACGGCGCGGAACGCGTCTACCGTCCCGGACAGAAGGAGGCGCCCGGAAAGGCCCTGTTCCTCCGCCAGGCGGCACACCGCCGTTTCCAGCCCCGGCTCCTTGAGGTCGCAGTTGACCTTGATCCGGGGACGCTCCGCCGCCATGCGGAAGATCTCCTCCAGCGGCGGAGCGTCTTCCCCGGCCTCGTCGTGGCCGATGGCCAGTCCGCCGCCGGGGCTCCTCCGCACGTCCACCTCCAGGGCGTCCGCGCCGCAGTCCAGGGCGTAGGCCACGTATTCCAGGCTGTTGTCCGGCCTGCCGTCCGCCCCGGTGTGGGCGGTAATCAGTGTTTCCATGTTCTTCTCCTTTCGCCGGAACGGGAAATAGCGGAGAGGGCCGGAAGCCCTCTCCGCCGGTTCTGGTTTACTTCTCCCACTCGTTTTCCTTGAGGTTCGTGTAGATGTACACGCCGGCGGAGACCGAGCAGATCAGGAACATAATGACCGACAGCGCCGCGGAGCGGTTGTAGGCCAGGTACTTGTTGAACTGGTCGAACAGCGCGATGCCCAGCATCTTGGGGGCGCTCCCGCCCATCAAATAGGGGGTGGTGAAGGAGCCCACGTTGGACATGAACACAAAGGTGGCCGCCACGACCACGTCCTTGATGGACAGCGGCAGAATCATGGAGGTGAACACCTTGAACTTGCTGGCTCCCACGTCCCGGGCGCCCTCGATGATGGAATCGGGGATGGCGCCGAGGCCGGCCGTAATCATCAGCGCGGCAAACGGGATGTTGAACCAGAGGTTCATCATAATCATGCCGTTGGCGTGGTACATCAGTCCCAGCTTTACGTCGTGCCCGAACACCAGTCCGATGCGGTTGATGAGTCCGGAGTCCCGGATGATGGTGATCATGGCGTACACGGCGCACATGGCGGGGACAAAGCGGGGCACCAGATACAGCGTGCCGATGGTCTTGGCGATCTTGGATTTGACAAAGCGCAGGTACAGCGCCAGCAGATAGGCCACCACGATGGCGATGGCTACGGTCATCAAGCACACGTAGAGGGTGTACAGGATGTTTTTCAGCTGGGCGGGCTCGGTGAAGAAATAGGTGTAGTTATCCAGCGTGAATTCGCCGGTCTTGGAGTCCTGGAAGCTCTGGATCACCGCCAGGACAATGGGGTAGGCCACGGTCATCATGACGACGAGGAACGCCGGCAGCACCAGGCCGTAGGCCACCAGATTTCGCTTCAGGCTTTTACTCATAGGTATCCCCTTCGTTCGCGTTGAATTTTCGGCTTAGCTCAGCCGATGGTGGCGATCTCGCTGTCCCAGCGCTCGTTGAAGGAGGTGGACAGGCCGCCGATGGACTGGAGGCGGAAGTTGGACACGTCCAGGCCCTGGAGGTCCTCATAGCCGGTCATATCCATGCTGGAGGCGTCGATCAGGGGGATGGCGGCCATCTGCTTGACCATCAGCTCCTGAGCGGCGGGGGAGAGCATGTAGTTGATGAAAGCATATGCGCCCTCCTCGTTGGAGCCGAAGGTGGGAATGGCCAGGGACTGGAGGGAGCCGGTGAGGGCGGGGTCAATCTGGGTGATTTTGATGGTGTCCTTGATCTCGCCGGAGGCCCGCTGAGAAAGAACCATGTCCGCCCAGTTGGGGCACATGTCGATCTCGCCCTGGTTCAGCAGATCCAGGGTGCCCTGGTTCTTGTTGGGGTAGACGACGGAGCCGCCGGAGGAATAGATGTAGGGATGGATTTCCTTCAGGAAGTTGAAGCCCTCGTCCCATTCGCCGATCCACTTCTCGTCGTCGGAGGTGAAGGCCTCCTCCGGCAGGAAGTTGTACACGGCGCTGCGGGCGAAGGAGTCGCCGGCGCCGCCGGTGCCGGGGGTGTTGTAGGCAAAGCGGCCCGGATTGGCCTTCATCCACTCCACCAGCTCGTCCATGGTGGCCGGGGGCGTGGGAACCTTGGCGGAGTCATAGGCCAGAATGACGGTGGTGCCGCGGTAGGGCTGGCAGTAATCCGTGGCGATGGAGCTCTTGGCCTCCACGGAGGAGGAGTTGGGAATCTTGGAGCTGTCCAGCTTCACGAACTGCTCCTGGCCGATGAGGGAGACCACCTTGGACAGGTCGTCGCCGCTGAGGTCCACGATGTCGTAGTCCGTGTTGGTCTGTCCGGCCTTGGAAGCGGCGGTCAGCATGTCGGCCAGAGTCTGGGCGCCGGTGCCGGAGAGCATGAACTGGAGGGTGACCTCGTACTGGCCGGCGTACTCGGAATTGGTGTTGAAGTCGTTGACAAGGGCCTCGAAAATCTCCCGGACGTTGTCGGAGCCGGTGGCCCAGAGGCTGACGGCTTTCTTTCCGCCGGATCCGGCGTCGCCGGAATTGCCGGAATCACCGGTCTTGCCGCCGCAGCCGGTGAGGCAGGCCGCCACCATGACGGCGGAGAGCAGCATGGCAAACAATCTTCTTTTCATGTCAGAAATCTCCTTTCAAATGTGTGCCTGTAGTACCTGTGGTATGATAGAAGGGGATTTTCCCCCTGATTAGAGGGCGCTGCTTCGGGGCCGACCATTAGAACAGGGTGTGCTTGCCCACGGTGAGGCTGACCAGGTCGCCCTCCTTCAGCCGTTCGCTGAGCTCCCGGTTGATGTAACACTTGACGACGTCGTCCCCGTGTTGGGCGGTCATGACCACATAGTGGCCCAGGAGCATGATGGTGCGGACCGTGGTGTCGAACTGGCCGCCGGGGCCCTCGGTGACCGTCAGGTCCTCGGGGCGGACGGCGATGGTCTTCCCGTCCTTTTTCAGGAAGTTCATCTCGCCGATGAAGGAGGCCACGTGCAGCGTGGCGGGCTTGTCGTAGATTTCCGCCGGGGTGCCGGTCTGCTCGAACTTGCCCTTGTTCATGACCACGATCCGGTGGGAGAGGGACATGGCCTCCTCCTGGTCGTGGGTGACGAAAATGACGGTGATGCCCAGGTCCTGCTGAATCTTTTTCAGCTCCTCCCGCATCTGCTGGCGGATCTTGGCGTCCAGGGCGGAGAAGGGTTCGTCCAGAAGCAGCAGGGAGGGCTTGAGCATCAGGGACCGGGCGATGGCGATCCGCTGCTGCTGGCCGCCGGAGAGCTGGCTGGGATACTTCTTCTCGCAGCCGGGCATGGACACCAGGTCCAGATACTTCTTCACGTCCGCGTCGATCTCCGCCTTGGGGACCTTGCGCAGTTTCAGGCCGAAGGCCAGATTCTCATAGATGGTCATGTGGGGCCAGAGGTTGTAGCTCTGGAAGACCATGGCCGTGGGCCGCTTCTCGGGAGGCAGGCCGATGATGGACTGGCCGTCCACGGTGATGTCCCCGGAGGTCACGTCCAAAAAGCCGCCGATGGTCCGCAGGATGGTGGTTTTGCCGCAGCCGGACGGGCCCAGGAAGGTGACGATTTCCCCTTCGTAAATATCAAGGTTGATATGCTCAACGCCGTCTCCGTTGTCATATTTTTTGGTCATGTCCTTGATTTGCAGTTTGATTTTGCGCTCGCTCATGAGTATCTTCTCCTCCTGATTTATTTCATCTTGAAACCGCCGGAAATGGCCTCGGGTCCGATATACTTCCGCATGAGGAAAATCATAAGGGCCGACGGGATAATCAGCAGGATGGCGAACACCGCGCCGATCTGCACCGCCGAGGAGTCCAGTACGATGCCGTACATGGCCACCGGCATGGTCTGCACCTTGGCCATGCCCACCAGCAGGGTGCCCTGGGCCTCCTCCATGGAGCCCAGGAAGGTGTACAGCGTGGCGACGGCGATGCCGGGCATGGCCATGGGCAGGGTGATCTTGAAGAAGGTGCGGACGGGTCCCGCGCCCACGTCCCGGGCGGCCTCCTCCTGCTGGCGGTGGACCGAGCGGAAGGCGCTGGCGGGCAGCCAGACCATGAACATCATGGAATTGATCATATGGATGATGACCACGCCGGCATAGGTGCCCATCAGGCCGTAGCGGTAGAAGAGCACGGCGATGGAGGTGTAGATGCCAAGCTTGGGGAAGGCGTTGGTCAGCAGGAAGGACAGCATGAAGATCTTCCTGCCCCGGTATTTAAACCGGGCGATGGAGTAAGCGGCGGGGATGCACAGCACCATGGACACCAGGGTGGTGACGATGGCTACGATAAAGGACTGCACAATGGAGGAGACCAGGCTGTTCTGAGAGAACACATAGCTCCACCACTTAAAGCCCCACTGCTGGGGAAGGACTGCGGGAGCGGTGTACTCGTTGGCAAAGGCCAGCATCAGCATGTTGAGCATAGGCCCGTAAAAGAACAGAATGAAGGCCGCCAACAGCAGGAATTCCAGGAATTTTTTCCTGCCCACCGCGTGGTAAAAGCGCCGGGGATTCAACATTTTGAACATGTACGGAGTCACCTCTTCTTCCTTGTTCGTCTGAGTAGTTCGCTGTTCCGCCCCCGCCGGGGGGCGGAGAAAGGGGCGCGCCCCTTTCGGATTCCCTTTTGCTCCAGACCATCTCCCATCTCCGTAAATTTGTCCCCGTGTGCGCATTCCCTCCGTCTGAGAGGAACGGCGGGCAAAAAGTAAGAGCCGACAGTTACACAACGCATCTCCTTCCACATTGTAAAGACAAATGCGGAAGGGACGTTTGTGCACCGTAGACTCTCATTCTCTTAAGCACACACTATTGATTTACTTAACAGTACCACAAATTTTCCTTCTCGGCAAGTCAAAAATTGGCCTCAAACGCAATTCCGCCATATTTCATAGGCGCGGCGTGAAAAAATTGTGCATTTTACATATTACTTTTTCCAGAGATTTGTATTCTAATAAAAGATAACGATCCACAAAACTGCTGCGGCGGCCTGTCCGCCGGGGAGGGAGACCGCTTATGCAGACAAAGCTGAATCTCTTTGTAGAAGCCATGCAGGACGCTCCGGTCATCGCCGCCGTCAAGAACGACGAGGGGCTGGACCGGGCCCTGAGCTCCGGCTGCACCGTGGTGTTCCTGCTCTATGGGACCATTTTGAACATCGGAGAGCTGGTCCGGCGGGTCAAGGAGGCCGGAAAGCTGGCCTTTATCCACATCGACCTGATTGAGGGGATGTCCGCCCGGGATATCTCCGCCGAGTACATAGCCAGCCGCACCGGGGCCGACGGCATTATCTCTACCCATCCCAATCTGATTCGCCGGGCCAGGGAACTGGGGCTTTTGACCATACAGCGCTTTTTTATGCTGGATTCCCTGTCCTTTGCCAACGTGCTGCGCCAGAGCTCCAACGC
>VSMY01000132.1 GCA_009773995.1 Oscillibacter sp.
GCCCCCCAAGATGAAGGCCACCCCTTGGACGGAGGCCGAGGAGAAATTCCACGGCCAGCCGGAGCCCCAGGCCCCGGAGGTCCCCCAGGCGGAGGAGACGGCGGAGCCCGCGCCGGTGGTTTTGGAATGGAAGTCGGAATTCAACGTGGAGAAGTACGAAAAGGAACTTCAGGAGAAGCAGGAGGCGGACCATGACGGCCGGTGAGGCCACCGCCGCCAGGCCCCAGCGCCGGGTGGGGACCTTCACCCTGGGCGTGGTCCTGGTGGCGGCGGGGATCGGAATGCTGGTCTCCCTGCTGTGGCCCCAGGTGGAGATTGGGTGGCTGCTGAAAGCCTCCCCCCTGATTCTGGTGGCCCTGGGAATAGAGACCCTGCTGTCCGCCCGGGGCGGCGGGAAGGTCAAGTACGACTGGCTGGGGATGCTGCTGTGCTTCCTCCTCGTCGGGGCGGGGCTGGTGTTCTACGCCGCCGCCTGGGCCTGGGAGAACGGGGAGGTTTTCAACGCCTATGACTGCTCCCGCTACGCCGATGAGACCAGCTACCGGATGAGCTATGACTATTTCAACGGCTTCGACTCCCACACCCTCCGCCTGGAGGCTGGGGACACCCTGGCGGGCCGGATCGACACCTGCGGCGGCTGGCTGGAGGTGGAAATCAGCGGTGAGGACGGGGAGACCCTCCTGGAGGGGTCCCCGCTGAACGGGGAGCAGTCCGTGGAGATTCCCAGGAGCGGGGATTACACCATCCTGGTCCACGGGCGGAAGACCGGCGGGGCGTTCTCCTTTGAGCGGGTCCCGGGAGAATAAAATGCTATCGGAAAGGGCGGACCTGTTGGTCCGCCCTTTCCCTGTCTCATCCCTCAATTTTCCGTTCCAGGGTGACAATGACCCCCATGCTCATCACCAGATTGGGACACATGGCCGCTAAACGCCAGCCCTCCTTAGCAAAGCGGTTGAGCGCCTCCTCACACTCCTTGGGCTGAAGAAAGCTCAAAACCTGATACTCATACATATTGGTTTCCTCCTATGATTAATGTGGTATCACTGGGCCTCCGTATGCTTGCCCAGCCGGATGCACTCCAGGCTGTAGGTCACCTGCAGGACCCCCCAGACCAGCAGCAGGACGAAGACCGGGAGGACGCTCATCTCAAAGACCAGGCTCAGCGTCACCAGCGCCAGCCAGAGGCCGATGCAGAACCGGCCGGCGACCATGTAGGCCCGGTAGCAGGCCTGGCCGATCTGGCGGCGCTCCGACTCGTCGCAGCTCTCCAGCCACTTCTTTTGGAACTTGGCGTCGTAGACGCTGCCGTGCTTTTCCGGGTTCATCCTCCGCTCCAGGTCCACGGCTTTCTGCTGGGCGAAAATCACCAAGGCGCAGGAGAGGACAAACACCCCCACCAGGGCCAGGGCGGAAATCTCCCCGTCGATGCAGTAGACGCAGAACGCGGCCATGAAGAAGAAGTTGACGAGGAGCTGGACCGCGCTGAGGAGCAGCACCCAGCTCAGCGCCTGTTCGATGGCCTCCGACGTCTCGTCCTCATCCCCGCCGTCCCAGGCGGCGAACTTCTTCGCGGCGGAGCGGTAGAGGAAAAAGGCGGTCCCCAGGGTCAAGACCGAGGTCGCGGGAATGCCCCAGGGGGTGACGGCGGAGAGAACCCCGTTGACCCAGGCGGCCAGTCTGTCCGCCACATCAAAAAACCGGCCTACGCCGACGGCAAAGCCCATCACGCCGCCAAGCAGCAGCGACCCCAGCAGGGTCAGGGCGAACTTGGGCAGGGCCTTCCGGTTCTCACCCTTCTCTTTTTTATACATGGCTCTCTTCCTCCTGATAGGTAAAAATGTCTTCGACCTGCACGCCGCAGATCTTCGCCAGCTTCAGCGCCAGCGTCACCGAGGGGGAGTAGTCCCCCCGCTCGATCTGGCTGATGGTCTGCCGGGAAACCCCCGCAAGGCTCCCCAGCTCCTGCTGGTTCACCCCCAGGCGGGCCCGGTGCTCTTTCAGCCGGTTGGTTAACGGCATGAGTGGTCCTCCTTCCGTTTGACAAGTTCGATTTTCGAATTGACAAGTATCATTGTCAAACATAGGATAGCACTGACAAGGAAAGTTGTCAAGAGGAAATTGGAAAATCCCCTCCGAACTTTTTCGGAGGGGATTTTATTCAAGGGTCCTTCCATTTTCGCGGGGGGACATGGCGGGCTTTCAGCCGCGCCTTGACAAAGCCCCGGAAGAGGGCGTAGAGCACGGAGCACAGGGGGATGAAGAACAGCATCCCGGCGACGCCCATCAGCTTGCCGCCCAAGGTGACGGCGGCCAGGACCCAGATGGAGGGCAGGCCCACGGAATTGCCCACCACATGGGGGTAAATCAAATTGCCCTCAATCTGCTGGAGCGCCAGGAAGAGCACCACGAAGCCCACCGCCTGCCAGGGGTTCGTCACGGCGATGAGCAGGGCTCCCACCACGCAGCCGATGAAGGCCCCCACCACGGGAATCAGGGCCGTCAGGGCGATGAGCACCCCCACCAGCAGGGCGTAGGGCATGCGGAAAATGGTCATGGCCGCCACGAAGAGCGTGCCTAAAATCACCGCCTCCACGCACTGGCCGGAGAGGAAGCTGGAGAAGGTGCGGTTTGAGAGGCGGAGAACCTCCAGGGCCCGGTCCGCCCAGGGCTCGGGAAAGAGGGCGTAGAGCACCTGGCGGCCCTGACGGCTGAGGCGCTCTTTCTGCAAAAGCACATAGAAGGAAAAGATCAGGCCGATGACAAAGGTGCTGACGCCGCTGACCACGCCGCCGATGAGCACCCCGCCGGAGGACACCAGCCCGCCGCCCCAGTCCCGGACCAGGGAGACGGCCTTTTCCGTCAGGGCCCTCCAGTCGAATTGAAGGTCCGCCGCGAAGGTCTCCAGCTGGGGGAGCCAGGACTCCAGCTCCGCCAGCTGCTCCTGGGTCCGCCGGATGGCGGCGGGAAGCTGGCCGCTGATGGACCGCACCGCGTCCCCGATGCCGGGGCTGACGACGCAGACCGCCAGGGCGATCACCCCCGTCATGGCCGCCAGGGTCAGAATCAGGGCCAGGGGACGGCGAAGGGACTTCCACCGCTTCCCCTTGGGGAGACAGCCCTCAATGGCCCGCATGGGGACATTTAGAATAAAGGCGATGGCCCCGCCCGCCAGAAAGGGGGACAGCACCCCCAGCGCCCACCGGAGGGCCCCCGCCACGGCGGAGAGGTTTTGCAGGGCGCAGAAGAAGGCCACGCCGCCGCAGACCACCGCCAGGCGCTGCTTGATTTGTTCCCGGTTCCAGTCCATGGCTCAGCCCCGGCGATAGGCTTGCGCAGCGTGGAGATACCCTTCGGCGGATTTCCGGTTGGCGGCGATCTCCGCCTCCGTCAGAGGGCGGACCACCTTGGCGGGGCTTCCTAAAATCATGGACCCGGCGGGGGCGTCCATCTTCCCCGTCACCAGGGCCCCCGCGCCCACGATGCAGTCGTCCCCGATTTTCGCGCCGTTGAGGACCACGGCCCCCATGCCGATGAGGACGTTGTCCCCCACGGTGCAGCCGTGGACGATGGCCCCGTGGCCGACGGTGCACCCCGCTCCCACATGGGTCTCCTCGTGGAGGACGGCGCAGTCCTGGATGTTGGTGTTCTCTCCCACGGTGACGGCTCCGTCGTCCCCCCGGAGGACGGCGTTGTACCAGACGCTGACGCCCTTTCCCAGGGTCACGTCGCCGCTGACCCTGGCGCCGTCGCAGATCAGCACATCGGGGGTGGTCTCCTGCAATTTGACAGACATGGTGTTTTCCTCGTTTCGTTATGTGATTTGCCGGATTCGTTTCCCGGCGGAACGGCGGTTCCGGCGGACGGGCCCCTTATGAAAATTCCGGGGCGAAATTCCCGTCGATAAAAATGGGAACCTCCCTCCCCTCCCGGTCCGTCCCCAGGATAGAGAGGTCCGCCGTGCCGATCATGAAGTCCACGTGGGTGATGGAGTCGTTGAGGCCCCGGGCCTTTAACTCGTCCTTGGTCATTTTCTGGCCCCCCTCCAGGCAGGGGTACGCCTCGCCGAAGGCGATGTGGCAGGCGGCGTTCTCGTCGAACAGCGTGTTATAGAACAACAGGTTTTGATTAGAGATGGGGCTGTCGTAGGGAACCAGGGCCGCCTCGCCGAAATAGGCCGCGCCCTCGTCCACGCCGACGGCGGCTTTCAGGGTCTCCTCCCCCTGCTCCGCGTGGACCTCCACGATTTTTCCTTCCTTCACCACGAAGCGGAATTTGTCGATGACGTTTCCGTCGTGGACCAGGGGCATGGAGGCGTATACCACGCCGTTGGAGCCGGTTTTCAGGGGGGAGGTGAAGATCTCCTCCGTGGGAATGTTGGCGATATAGCTGCGGCCGGAGAGGGTCCGGTCCCCGCCGCTCTCCCAGATGTGCCCCTCGGGAAGCTCCACGGTCAGGTCCGTACCCAAGGAATTCGTGTAATGGAGGGATTTTAATTTCAGGGCGTTCAGCTTCTCCAGGCGGCGCTCCAGAGTGGCCAGGTGCTCCTCCCAGCGCTGAACGGCCTTCCCGTCCCCGGTGACCCGGACGGCGGCGAAGATGGCGTCCCAAAGGGCCGCCACGGCCTCGTCCTCCCCCATGTCCGGGAAGACCCGGACGGCCCAGGAGGGAATGGGGATGGAGGCGATGCACCAGGGGAAACCCCCGCACATCTGGAGCCGGTCGAAGTCCTTGAGGGCCTTGCCGCTGGAGCGCTGGGCCCGGATGACGCGGCCGGACTCCACCCCTTTCAGGTTCTCCGGGTCGCTGGCGGAGATGGCAAGATAGGCCGTCCCCTCCAGGGCCTGGTCGTTGAAGAAGTGCCGCCGCCAGAGGGGCACCGTGTCGAAGACCTCGTCGGAGGCGCGGAGGTACTTCATCCGGGTCATGGCGTCGTCGGTCCAGTTCATGACGACTTCACAGCAGCCCGCCTCATAGGCCTCTTCCGCGCACAGGCGGGCGAAGGGAGCGCACTCCACCGGGGAGGAAATCACCATCCGCTGGCCGGGATAGGGGTTCAGGCCCACCCGGACCAGGAGGCGGGCGTATTCACGGAGCTTTTGTTCCATGTTTGGGGTCCTTCCTTTCCGCAGGTATTCTATGGAAATATTATGTGCGATTATAGAGCATTTGAGCCGAGAAGTAAAGGAGAAGGGAGACAGGTTTTTAAAATGTTCATGAACCGGGGAATGGCTCCCAGTTTGCCAAAAAGAGGTAAAGAGTTGGGCAACAGGAAGGAAGGGTGTGTGCGGGAAACCCAGGAGGGGTTTCCTGCACCATTTCAATCAATGGGTTTTCAGAACTTAAAAAGTTCTGAAAACCCCCACCCGGCGTGAGAAAAGCCCCCTTTGGGGGGCTTTTTTCATGCCGGGTGGGCGGCGGTCTCCCGGTCCAGGCGGAACAGCAGCGTCAAACACCACAGGCCCGCCAGGCCCACCAGGGCGTAGATGATCCGGGAAAACACCGCCATCTGTCCGCCGAAGAGCCAGGCCACCGCGTCGAAGCCGAACAGGCCGATGCAGCCCCAGTTCAGCGCGCCGATGACCGCCAGCAGAACGGCGATTTTGTCAATTGCCATGGGAATCCCTCCAATCCTGTCGAGATGTTTTTTAGACTGCCCGGTTTCGGCGGCTTTAGGACTGGAAAAATTTTGACGCCGTCATGAGCGGCAGCGTTTTTGGAGGGATTTTGTTTTCGCGGACACTCAGAGGTCCAGGGCGGTTCCGGGGACGAGAAAGTACAAAACCCGGCGGACGACGGGAGTCCCCAGGACCCGGGAGAGGGCCAGGCTGTACGCCTCCAGCTGGGGACGGTAGACCTCCGCCCGGTCCCGGACCTCCTGGGGCGTGAACACATGGTCCGTCTTGAAGTCCACCACCGTCAGGCCCTCCGCCGTCTCAAAGCACAGGTCCGCCACGCCCTGGAGAAGAACGGAATCCTCCGCCGAAGCCTGGGCGTCATATTCCCGGGCGGGGACCAAGAGGGTAAAGCGGTACTCCCGGAGACAGCGGGGGCTTTGGCGGACCTCCTGGGCCAGGGGGGAGGCCAGGAGGCGGTTCAGGGCGGACACCTCCACCGCCTGGGCCTGCTGGGCCGTGAGGAGGCCCTTCTCCGCCAGGGCGGCGATTTGGGCGGGGACGTCGGGATTTTGGAAGTCCAGGTATTGGAGGACCAGATGGGTGGCGGAGCCCTTCTCCGCCGGGGTGAGGCCGGTTTGCTTCCGGCGGAAGCGGGGCTGGGACAGGGGCCGGAGATAGGGGGTGTGAGCGGCGTTCTCCGCAATCTCCTGGTCCAGGGGGCGGCCCTTTAGCTGGGTGGCCGTCAGCTTGGCGGGGAGGACGCTCTCCCGGCGGTAGGGGTATTCAAAGGCCAGGAGGGCCGGGTCAAAGGGAACCTCGGGGGCCTCGCCTCCGGCGGACCCGGCGGGGCGGGAGGGAACGTCCCGGAAATCCTCGCTCTCGTGGAGGAACACCTCCCAGGG
>VSMY01000133.1 GCA_009773995.1 Oscillibacter sp.
TCCTCCGACGGCGCGCCCCCCTTCCACCGGATCGACTGGCGGGCCTTCGGCCTGGACGGCACGGCGGAGGCGGCGGCGGCCACCTACCACTGCGTGGAGGACGGCTGGTACCTCCAGCTGCCCGAGGCCTGGGTGGGCCGGGTGGAGACGGAGCGGAGCAGCGTGGGCGGCGACGCCGGCGTCACCTTCTACATGCTGAACGAGGAGGGCGTCCGGGGCGCGGCCATCCTGCGCATCACCGCCCTCACCGGCACGGGACGGGAGGTCCGGGCCGCACGGGGGAACCGCTTCCCCCTCAGCCGCCAGTCCGACGTCATTTACACCGCCGAGCTGCCGGAGACCCCGCCCTGGGATCAGGCCATGACGGCGGAGGAGGTCCGGGAGGCCTTCAGCCTCATCGCCCGGGAGTGGATCCCTGGGGACAACTGAGGCGCATACTAAGGAAAGGAACGGGAGCCATGAAGAAAGTGTTGGTTTTAGAGGACGAGGCCAGCATCCGCGGCTTTATCGTCATCAACCTCCGCCGGGCAGGCTACGACGTCATCGAGGCCGAGAGCGGCGAGGAGGCCCTGGAGCGCCTCCGGGAACACCCGGACGCACGGGTGGCCCTGCTGGACATCATGCTGCCGGGCATCGACGGCTTCGAGGTCTGCCGCCGCATCCGGGCCACCAACAGCCGGATCGGCATCATCATGCTGACGGCCCGGTCCCAGGAGATGGACAAGGTGACGGGCCTCATGACCGGGGCCGACGACTACGTGACCAAGCCCTTCTCCCCGGCGGAGCTCACCGCCCGGGTGGACGCCCTGGTCCGCCGCTCCGGCGGCGAGGAGCCCCCTCAGGCCACCGGGGAGCTGAGCCAGCCCCCCTTCCTGCTGAACACCCGGAACCGGACTCTGGAGAAAAACGGCCAGCGCATCAAATTGACCCAGGTGGAATACTCCATTATGCGGGTCTTCATGGAGAACCCCGGCAAGGCCCTCTCCCGAGAGGAAATCCTGGACATGGTCTGGGGCCGGGACTACTTCGGGGAGCTGAAAATCGTGGACGTGAACATCCGCCGCCTCCGGCTGAAAATCGAGGACAACGTCCAGAACCCCGCCTATATCACCACGGTCTGGGGCTACGGCTACAAGTGGGGGCTGTGACGGCATGGAAGAACAGGCAATGGAAAAGGAGCAGCGGTGGAAATCCCTCCGCCTGCGGGGCCTGCGGCAGCGGTGGATCTTCAACTCCATTCTGCCCATCGGGACCCTGCTGGTGCTGGTGGTAACCCTGTTCTCCGCGGGCGTCTCCAACTACTACTACGGCACCATGCAGAAGGGCCTGGAAACCCGTGCCCAGGCCCTGGCCAACTCCTTCAACGAGTACTTCATGGACAACGGCTTTTCCAGCTACTATCAAAAGGCCGTCCAGTCCGCCGAGAGCTTCGAGGACAAAAACCGCATCGAGCTCCAGTTCATCGGCTCCAGCGGGCGGATCCAGGTCTCCACCTCCGGGCTGACGGCGGGGACCTATCCGGGCACCGACGACATCCTCCAGGTCCTCCAGGAAAACAAGATGACCCCCACCCCCTACCAGGGCCGGGACCTGGAGACGGGAGAGGAGATCCTGGCCGTGTCCTGTCCCCTGACCGTCAACGGCCGGGTGGTGGGGGTCATGCGGCTGGTCACCTCCCTGCGGTCCGTGGACCGACAGGTAATGTTCGTGGTCCTGGCCATTTTCCTCATCGCCCTGGTGTGCATGCTGCTGGTGGTGTTCTCCAACCTCCTCTTTATCAACAACGTGGTGGAGCCCGTGGCGGTGGTGACGGAGGCGGCCAAGCGCATCTCCGCCGGAAGCTACGGCACCCGGATCGAAAACAAGTACTCCGACGAGCTGGGGGAGCTGGTGGACAACATCAACGACATGTCGTTGAAAATCAGCCAGAATGAAAAAATGAAAAGCGAGTTCATCTCCTCCGTCTCCCACGAGCTCCGGACCCCCCTCACCGCCATCAACGGCTGGGGGGAGACCATCCTGGAGGACGACCTCACCGACGACCCCGAGCAGCTCCGCCGGGGCATCCGGGTCATCGTCAACGAGTCCCGGCGCCTCTCCACCATGGTGGAAGAGCTGCTGGACTTCTCCAAGATGGAGGACGGCCGCTTCACCCTCCAGATTGAGGACGTGGACCTCCAGGCGGAGCTGGAGGACGCCATCTTCACTTACCAGGAGCTCTTCCGCCAGGACGGCATCGCCCTGGAGTACCACCCCGGCGACGGGGACCTGCTCCCCCCCATCCGGGGCGACTCGGAGCGGCTGAAGCAGGTCTTCTGCAACGTGCTGGACAACGCCGCCAAGCACGGCGGCGCGGGAAGGCGCATTACGGCCTCCGTCGGCCAGGAGAGCGGCTGCCAGGTGGTCCGCATCCGGGACTACGGCCCCGGCATCCCGGAGGAGGAGCTGCCCTTCGTAAAGCAGAAGTTTTATAAGGGCACTTCCCGTGCCCGGGGCAGCGGCATCGGCCTGGCGGTCTGCGACGAGATCATCGGTCTCCACGGCGGGACCTTCTCCATCGGCAACGCCGACGGCGGCGGGGCGGTGGTAACGATCAAACTCCCGGTCAGGGCTTAAAACCTGGAACAAACGTTTGCCTTTTTGGCAAACCTGTGTTATACTATACCAACGCATAGAAAGGAAACTCCATGGCAGAAGAAAACAAATCCTGCGCCTTCCGCACCAGCATCGGCGGGCAGGCGCTCATCGAGGGCATCCTCATGCGGGGCCCGGAGAAGCAGGCCATCGTGGTCCGGGACCAGGAGGGGAAGCTGGTGGAGAAGGTGGAAACCCTCCGCTTCATCAAGGACCGCTACCCCATCCTGGGGGTTCCCCTGATTCGGGGGACGGTGAACTTCCTGGACTCCATGGTGAACGGCGTCAGGGCCCTGATGTACTCCGCCGATTTCTACCCCGAGGAGGAGGAGGCGCAGCCCTCCAAATTCGAGCTGTGGCTGGAAAAACACCTCTCAAGCAAAAAGCTGGAAAGCGCCGTGGTGGCCCTGGCGGTGGCGCTGGGGGTGGGCATGTCCGTCTTCCTCTTTATGGTCCTGCCCACGCTGCTTACCGGGGGCATCCTGCACTTCTTCCCCGGCTTCCCCCTCTGGGGGCGGAATCTGGTGGAGGGACTTTTGAAGGTGGTCATCTTCATGGCCTACCTGATCCTCTGCTCCCGGCAGAAGGATATCTACCGGGTCTTCCAGTACCACGGGGCGGAGCACAAGACCATCTTCTGCTACGAGGCGGGCCTGCCGCTGACGGTGGAGAACGTCCGGGTCCAGCCCCGGCACCATCCCCGGTGCGGCACCAGCTTCCTGTTTGTGGTCATCTGCGTGTCCATCATTTTTTCCAGCATCTTCTTCGGCATCTGGCCCATTACCAACGCCTGGCTCCGGACGGCGGTCCATCTTCTCCTGCTGCCCCTGGTGGTGGGGGTGACCTACGAGTTCAACCGCTGGGTGGGGCGGCACGTTCAGGAGAGCGTCCTGGCGAAAATCCTGACGGCTCCGGGCCTCTGGATGCAGAACTTCACCACCAACGAGCCGGACGACGGGATGATCGAGTGCGCCATCCGGTCCCTGGAATTGGTATTACCTTCTGAAAAAGGAAAAGACGAGTGGTAAAGGGGTGAATTCCCATGGCCATAACCTACAACGACCTATATCTGGACGTCCGCCGGCAGCTCCGGGAGAGCGGGGTGGAGGCTTCCACCCTGGAGGCCCGGGAGCTGGTGTGCTTCGGCACCGGCAAGAGCCGGGAGGAGCTCCAGCGGGACGGCCGCCTCTACGCCTCCCCGGAGCGGGAGGCCCAGGTCCGGCGGCTGGTGGAGCGGCGCATGGCCGGGGAACCGGTGGCCTATCTCATCGGCGAGTGGGAGTTCTACGGTCTCCCCCTGGACATCTCCCAGGACGTGCTCATCCCCAGGGCGGATACCGAGGTGCTGGCCGAACAGGCCATCGCCTACATACAGCAGCTGGGAGACTGCCGGGTGCTGGACCTCTGCGCCGGCAGCGGCTGCGTGGGGCTGGCCGTCGCCTCCCAGTGCTCCCAGGCACGGGTAGTGCTGGGGGAAATCGACGACAGCGCCTTAAAAATCTGCCGCCAGAACATCCGGCGGAACAACCTCTCCGCGCGGGTCATGCCCATTCAGATGAACGCCCGGGAAAAGCCCGCCCGGTCCCTGGGGGAATTCCAGTGCATCGTCAGCAACCCGCCCTACATTCCCACGGGGGACATCGCCGGGCTGGAGTCCTCCGTCCGGGATTACGAGCCCCATATGGCCCTGGACGGCGGGGCGGACGGCATGGACTTCTACCGCTCCATTGTGGAACAGTGGAAGGAGGCCCTGGCCCCCGGCGGGCGGATTTATTTTGAAGTCGGCGTCGGCCAGGCGGACGCGGTGCTCCGGCTGATGCGAAGCCAGGGCTTCGGGGATTTGCAAATCGTCAAGGACCATCACAAAATTCCCAGAGTGGTGCTGGGCACCCTCTGCCAGGAGATTTAAGGAGGAGCGTCATGGAAAAGAGACTGTATAAAATCAACCGGGGCAAGATGGTGGACGGCGTCTGCGGCGGCATCGTCGCCTACATCCTCTGCGCCGCCATCTTCCCCCGAGAGCCGGAGGAACTTTAATTTATATTTTAGAAAGTATTTTATAAATCATATATATAACTGTTCAGGAGGAAATCAGCATGGCAAAGGATAAAGCGCCCCTGCCCACCGCGGCCCCGGCGTCGGACAAGAAAAAGGCCATCGACAGCGCCATGAGCCAGATTGAGAAAATGTATGGCAAGGGCTCCATCATGCGCCTGGGGGACCGGACGGCTTTAAACGTGGAGGTCATCCCCACGGGCTCCCTGGCGTTGGATGTGGCTCTGGGCATCGGCGGGCTCCCCAAGGGGCGCATTATTGAGATTTACGGGCCGGAGTCCTCCGGTAAGACCACCCTGGCCCTCCACGTAGTGGCCGAGGCCCAGAAGCGGGGGGGCGAGGTGGCCTTCGTGGACGCGGAGCACGCCCTGGATCCCACCTATGCCCACGCTCTGGGTGTGAAGGTGGAGGACATGCTGATCTCCCAGCCGGACACCGGCGAGCAGGCCCTGGAGATCACCGAGGCCCTGGTGCGCTCCGGGGCTATCGACGTCATCGTGGTGGACTCCGTCGCCGCCCTGGTGCCCAGGGCGGAGATTGAGGGCGAAATGGGCGATAGCTACGTGGGCCTTCACGCCCGGCTGATGAGCCAGGCCCTGCGGAAGCTGACGGGAGCCATCGGCAAAACCAACACCATCGTCATTTTCATCAACCAGCTCCGGGAGAAAGTCGGCGTCATGTACGGAAACCCGGAGGTCACCACCGGCGGCCGGGCGCTGAAATTCTACGCCTCCGTCCGCATCGACGTGCGGCGCATCGAGGCCATCAAAAACGGCAGCGAGCTCATCGGAAACCGGACCCGTGCCAAGGTGGTGAAGAACAAAATGGCGCCCCCCTTCCGGGAGGCGGAGTTCGACATCATGTACGGCGAGGGCATCGTCCGGGAGAGCGAGCTCATCGACCTGGGCGTGAAGCTGGACCTGGTCCAGAAGGCGGGCTCCTGGTTCTCCATGGGGGAGACCCGCATCGGCCAGGGCCGGGAGGCGGCGAAAAAGTACCTCCAGGAGAACCCGGAGATCCGGGACCAGCTGGAGGCGGACATCCGCAAAAACTTCGACAAGCTCATGAGCAGCCAGGCCCGGGTGGCCGCCAAAGCCGCCGGGCGGGCCGTGGACGTCAGCGCCGACGACTTCGACGACTCCGGCGACTGACCATGCGGATAGAGCGAATCGAGGCGTCCAAGCATAAAAAGGGCCGCGTCCTGGTCTTTTTGGAGGACGGGGCCTGTCTGAAAATCACGGAGCAGGAGCTGCTGGACTTCGGCCTCCGCTCCGGGGACGACCTGGACGAGGAAACCCTGGCGCGGCTGAAAGAAGCCGCCGGGGTGTCCAGCACCCGCGCCGCCGCAGCTAGCCTCATCGGCAAGCGGGCCATGAGCCGGAGAGACCTGGAGCGGAAGCTCCAGGAGAAGGGGGCCGGCGAGGCGGAAGCCCGCTACGCCGCCGAGTGGCTGGAGGCCATTGGGGCTCTGAACGACGCGGAGTACGCCGCCGCCCTGGCGCGGCACTATGGCGGCATGGGCTACGGCCCCGCCAGGGTGCGGGAGAAGCTCTATGAAAAGGGGGTCCCCAGGGAACTGTGGGAGGACGCGCTGGAGGAGCTTCCCGCCGGCGGCGAACAGGTGGAGGCTTTTTTGCAAAGCAAGCTCCGGGGGCGGGTCCCCGACGAAAAAGAGAAACGGCGTTTGACAAACGCCTTGCTCCGCAGGGGGTTCCCCTGGGGGGAGGTGAAAAGCGCCTGGCGGCGGATGGGGGAGGAAATCGAACAAGAGGATTGAATCCTC
>VSMY01000134.1 GCA_009773995.1 Oscillibacter sp.
CCGCTTTTTTGTCGATGCCCTCGGCCTCCGCCAGAGCCTTGGCCCGGATGGACTCGGCCTCCGCCTTGCCCACGGCGGCGATGCCCGCCGCCTCCTGCTCCCGGGCGAACTTCTGGGCCTCGGCACTCTTGCGCTCCGCCTCGGCCTCCTGCTCCTGCTCGTAGCGTTTGGCCTCCGCGTCCTTCTGCCGCTTGTAGAGGGCGGCCTCCGCCTCCTGCTGCTGGCGGTAGCGCTCCGCGTCCGCCTTGGCGCGGATTTCCGCCTCCAGCTTCTGCTTCTGGACCTCGACCTCGTACTGCTTCAGCTCGGCTTCCCGCTGGGTCTTGGCGATTTCCGCATTGACTGTGGCGGTCTCGATGCTCTTGCGCTGCTCCTGGCTCTGGATTTCATAGGCCGCGTCGGCCTCGGCCTTTTTGCCGTCGGCCAGGATTTTCAGCTCCGCCCGCTTGATGTCCAGCTCCGTCTGCTTCTGGGCGATCTGGGTGTCCGCCTGGACCCGGGCCTCGTTGGACTCCCGCTCCGCCTCCGCTTGGGCGATGGCGATGTCCCGGTCCGCTTGGGCCTTGGCTATGGCGGCGTTTTTCTTGATGAGGCTGGTGTTGTCCGCTCCCAGGTCTTTGATGAGCCCGTTTTCGTCCGTGACGTTTTGGATGTTGCAGGAGAGGATTTCGATGCCCAGCTTGTCCATGTCTTTGCTGGCCTTCTGCATGACCTGGTCGGAGAAGGAGTCCCGGTCCGTGTTGATCTCCTTGAGGGACAGGGTGCCGATGATTTCACGCATATTGCCCTGGAGGGAGTCCTGGAGGTCCTTGGTAATCTCCTCCGGGCGCTTGTTCAGGAAGTTCTTGGCCGCCAGCTTGATGCCTTCCGCGTGGGGGGAGATGCGGACCTTGGCCACGGCGTCCACATTGACGTTGATAAAGTCGCTGGTGGGTACGGACTGCTCGGTTTTGATGTCCACGGTCATCTGCCCCAGGTAAAGCCGGTCCATGCGCTCGAAGAAGGGAACGCGGATACCGGCCCGGCCGATGAGCACCTTGCTCTCTTTTTTCAGGCCGGAAATGATGTACGCCTGGTCGGGCGGAGCCTTGACATAGCCGGTCAGCATGATGAGCAGCAACACCGCGACGACCAGGATGAAGGGAAGCAGAGACAAAATAGTATCAAGCATGGGAACTCCTCCTTTCAAATGTAACACAGCAGCGTTTTATATGGAAACAAGCCGGAAGGGTGACTTCCCGGCGACTTGGAATTTTCCTCAGGCTTCCGGTTTCAGTTCCCCTGCGATATCGCCCCGGAGAGCGGCCAGGCGTTCCAGGGCCTCCACCTCCGCCTCCAAGTTTCGCCGGTCCAGCTCCCGCCGGGCTCGCCCGCCGTCTGAAACCACCTGGGACAGCACGTTGACGGCCCGGAGGCACAGCGCGGCCTTTCCGGCGGAGTCTCCGCCGGTTTCCTCCGCCTGGCCCAGCTCCCGCAGCGTGAGCTCCAGAGTCTGGAGGTAGTGGGCTTCCATCCGGGCCTTTGCCGGGCTGTCCAGCGCGTCATAGTGCCGGGAGATCAAGGACTCCAGGCTTTCCAGGGCCGTGAGGACGTAGGGCGTTTCCACCGCCGCCGCGGCCCGCCGTATCCGCATCTGCACGGTGCGGGCGCTTCCGGGAATCTGAGCGGAGGAGGCCCAGAAGCGCTGTATCACGGACGGAAGCTCGTCGAACCTCCGGGAGACGGCGGCGAGTCTTTGCTCATAGGGAGCGAAGGCCCCGGCGTCTCCTCCGGTCCAGGACTTCATGGCGGGAATCAGGGCGCTTTGAAGGGCCCGGAGCTCCTCCGCGATATCCGCGAGGCCGTCCAGATACTCGTCCAGAACGCCCAGGTCCTTTGTTTTCAGCGCTTCGGCGTTTCTGGCGGAAAACAGGGACCTGGCGGAGCCGGCAGCTCCGGCGGCCTTGTCCTTGAGCTCGTCGCCGCACAAAAGCCGGATGCGCTCCATAGAAAGCCCCGTAATGGAGGAGGGAACGGCGGTGTGGACGGCGGTCAGGGACTGTCGGATTTCCGCGCACAGAACCTCCAGCCGTTCCCGCCTTTCTATCAGGGGGGAAGGCGCTTCTTCAAGGGCCTCCTCCTGGCGGCGGGGCCGCTCCCGGCGGGACTCGGGGCCGTAAGGCTCCGCCGTAATCTCAAAGGGAATGCGCTTTTCTCTGCCGACTTTTGTGGCAAAAATGGTAAAGGCGGTGGTCATGCTGAGCCCCATTTCCCTGCAAGCCTGCTCCATGCATTTCTTCACGTTTTCGTCCATTCGAAAGTTTACCATAACCTGTGCCATGAAAGTCACTCCCTTCAGCACACCTCTATTATAACACTTGTAAAGCAAAATGCAACATTTTTCTTTACAGCAGTTGGGAAAATTTTGGAGACGCGGAGATTCCGCCGGGCGGCGTCCCTGGTATTCCTCCAGGCTTCCGACGCCGCGGGGAAAAGAAAGCGAGCGGAACGGGCGGTTTCATGGATATTGCAATCCCGCGGCGCGGCATATATAATGAAAGAAATCCAAGCCGGCATGAGGAAACCGGCTTTACGGGACAGGCCCTGGGCCTGAGAGGGAGGCTGTGCAGAATGAGTCAAACGAAATCCGAGCCGCGGAGCCGGTATGACGCGGTTTCAAAGCTGCTTTTGTTTTGCGTTCCTTTAGCGCTGGGCATGGTCGGCTTCCGGTGCGCCGGAGACGAGCGGACGGCGGACGCCCTGTATTCCTGCGTGTGTATGTACGTGCTGGGATACCAAACCACGCCGCCGAACCTCTGGGTGGAGCTGGCCAGGTGGACCGCGCCTCTGGCCACCGTCGGCGCCGCCGTACTGCTTCTCACCACGCTGCAGGTGCGGGTTCGGAACCTGTGGTGCTACCTGCGGGGAGACAGCGTGGCGGTGTACGGCCCGGAGGAGGAGCGGAAGGACCTGCTGGAGGACCTGGGCCGGTCCGGCATCGAGGGCCGGGACCGCTTTGTCGGAGCTCACAGTTATATCCTCTTGGGCAGCGAGGAGGAGAACTTTCAGTTTTATGCTTCCAACAGGCGGAAGCTGCAAAATAGGCGGGTCTACCTGAAATGCCGCTCCCTTCCGGCGGAGTTTGCCGCCAGCGAAAATCTGTACCTCTTCTGCCCGGAGGAGGCCGCGGCCCGGCTGTTCTGGAAAGAGAAGCGGCTGTACGGCGTGTCCGCCCGCTGCGGCCACCGGCTGCGGATTGTGCTCCTGGGGTTTGGGAGCCTGGGCGAGGAGGTCCTGCGCTATGGCCTGCTGGACAACATTTTCGTTCCGGGGCAGCGCATTGAATACCATATTTTCGGGGACGGCGCCGCGTTCGCCGCCACCCATACGCAGCTGTCCTCCATCGGGGATCCCGTGATTTTCCACACGGAACCCTGGTATGAGAGCGCGGATCTGCTGGAGTCCGCGGCGGCGCTGCTGGTCCTGGCGCAGGAGGACCAGCTCAGGCTGGTGCGGGACCTGCTGCTGGCGACCCGCCTGCCGGAGATCGACGTGTTTGCCGCCAACGACGCGGAGGCGGAGCTGCTGGCCGGACACAAACGGCTGAACGTGTTCCCCTGGCGGCGGGCGGCGCAGAGGGCGGAGAACATTCTCCGGGACGAGCTCTTCGGCCGGGCCAAGCAGCTGAACCTGTATTACGTCCGCAAGTACGGCGGGGGCTGGGCCGCCCAGGAGGACCAGGAGTGGCGGAAGCTGGACGCGTTCACCCGCTATTCCAACGTCAGCGCGGCGGATTACCATGACGTCCGCCTCCAGATGCTTGCCGCCCAGGGAATTTCCCCGGAGGGGGCCCGGATTCCGCCGGATGTTCTGGAGAAGCTGGCCGAGCTGGAGCATATTCGCTGGTGCCGCTACCACTATCTGCACAACTGGCGATGCGGCGTTCCTGAAAACGGCGGGAGGAAGGACCCGGTCCGGCGGGTGCATATTGCCCTGTGCCCCTATGAGGAGCTGACGGAAACGGATAGGGAGAAGGACCGGGAAGGCGTGCGGGCGCTGTTTGAGCTGGACCGGAACGGCGGGAAATGAGAGGAGAGGCGGAGAATGCGTGTGGGAAAACAGGGCGAAGGCGCGGGGAAGCGGCAGTACGACGCGTTTATCTCCTACTGCCATGGCGGGAAGGACGCAAAGCTGGCGGAGCGCCTTCAGGCCCTGCTGGAGAGTTACCGCCTGCCGAAGAGCGAAAAGCGTCTTCGGGTGTTTCGGGACAATACGGAGCTGACGGCCGGCAGCGATCTGGGCGGCGAGCTCCGGGAGGCGCTGGAGCGGTCCCGCTATTTGATCTCCGTCTGTTCGGAGAAAACCAGGGACTCCAAATGGTGCATGGAGGAGATTCGGCAGTTTCAGGAGCTCCACCGGGGAAGCGCGGAGAACATCCTGATCCTCCTTGCCTCGGGGACGCCGGAGACGGCCATCCCGGAGCTGCTGCGGACGAGCGGGGAGGGAGGGGCGCTGGAGCCGCTGTATGTGGACGTCCGGGGCGGAACCCTGCGGGAGAGCCTGCGGGCGCTCAAGTTGGAGTATTACAAGCTGGCTGCCGCGCTTCTGGGGTGCGGCCTGGATGACCTGCTCCAGAGAAACCGGAGGCGGCGGCGCAGGCGGACCGCGGCGGCGGCGGCGGGAGCGTTTGCCCTGCTGGGCTCGGTGCTGGCGGTGGTGTCCGTGTTCGCCTACCGTACCTGGATTTCCGAAAATCAATACCGGCTGATGCTGGCCGGGAATTTCGCCCAGGAGGGCGCCCGCCGGAATGAGGCGGGAGAGCCCCAGGAGGCGCTGGCGAATTACAGCCGGGCGCTGTCCCTGGACGCGGACCAGTCCGTCGCCAAATCGGGAGCCGCCCTTCTGTTGCAGGACCGCCTTTGGCCCGTGCTGGAGGAGGAGCTGCCCGGCCGGGTGTGGGACGGGCGTTTTCTGCCCCTTCCGCAGGCCGCGGCGGGGGACCCGGAGAGCGGGTATTATTTCACCCGGAGCTTGGACCAGGGCCTTGTAATCGACGCGGCCGGGGAGCGGGTGGAGGAGCTGGGCCCGGATTATCAGAACCTTCAGGGGATTTCCGCCGGGTGGTGGACCTTCCTGGGGGAGGACGCCCTGCGCTTTTACCACCCGGAGACGGGGCGGAACAGGAGCCTGCCGTATCCCGCGGAGTCCAGCGCGGGGTGCGGCATGGAATACGCGGATTTCCTGGGAAAGGGACCCAGGGCCCGGATGCTGCCGGACGGGCGGGCCGTCGCGGCCTACCTCGGGATGGTGTACCTCTATGACTTCGACGAGCAGGGCCGCGGGGTGGAGACCGGGCGGGCGGACCTGGCGGACGCGTTCCCCGTGGATGCGGGCTACCGGGGCATTTCCGATACCAGTGAAATCTGGCTGTCGGAGGACGGCGGCCTGGCGGTGGTTTCCAGCTACGCCAATGCTGCGGTGTATGATACCTCCCGGCTGGAGCTGAAAGCCTCCGTGACCAAGTACCGCTATGGACTGATGGGGGCGGACGTCGGCCCCGGCAGCCGGCGCTTCGCGCTGGCCTATGGAAATCCTTACCGCATAGACCGGATGAATCCCGGAGGCATGTTCGAGGTTTGGTCCACAGACGGGACCTGCCTGTTTTCCTCTCCCGCCTATGAGAAGGAAGCCTTTCTGGGAACGGCGTTCCATCCCGAGGACGAGGACATTCTGCTGGTCTGGAGCGCCGGAGCGGTCCATATCTGGAACTGGAGAGAGGGGCGGGAAATCGCGGCCCCCATACGGGGAAGCGCCGTGAGCGGCGCGTGCTTTGGAGAGGACGGCGCCATTGTGGTGGAGGACGGAGAACGGACCGCCGCCTACGCGCTGACCGGGCCGGTGCGGGAGGACCCCGCGCCATTGCCGGAGGAGTACGCCCTCCCCGTCACGTTAAAGCAGCATTACCTGGAGGCGGAGGGGCCGGAGGGCATGACGGCGGCAATTCAAAGCGGCAAATTAGTCCTCCTGGCCGCCGGGGGAGAGGCGCTGGCGGCGGAGGAGCTGCCCGTCATGGCGGAGCGGACCGCCCTTTCCCCGGATTTTCAGACGGTCTATCTTTACAGCAATTACGCCCCGGTCCTCATGACGGCGGCGGCGGACTTCCGGGCGGGAACGCTGGGGGAACTCCGGCAGCTGGACACGGGAGGGGAAAGCATCCTTAGCCTTTGGTGCGGGAACGGCTGGGCGGCGGTGGAGACCGGGTTCAGAGCGGTGCTGCTGTTTGACGGGGCGGGGGAGCGAATCGGCAGGATTGTGCCGGAGCGCCGGGGA
>VSMY01000135.1 GCA_009773995.1 Oscillibacter sp.
CGACGTCAGCATCCTGGATATCGACGACGGGGTCATTGAAGTCCTGGCCACGGCGGGCAACAACCGCCTGGGCGGCGACGACTTCGACGAATGCGTCATGAAGTGGTTGGTAGGCGAGTTCAAGCGCTCTGACGGCGTGGACCTGTCCACCGACAAGGTGGCCATGCAGCGCCTGAAGGAAGCCGCCGAAAAGGCGAAAATCGAGCTCTCCGGCGTGACCACCTCCAACATCAACCTGCCCTATATCACCGCCGACGCCACGGGCCCCAAGCACCTGGACGTGACCCTCTCCCGGGCGAAGTTCAACGAGCTCACCGCCCACCTGGTGGACGCCACCATGGGCCCCGTGCGCCAGGCCATGAGCGACGCGGGCCTCAAGCCCTCCGACCTTTCTAAAGTCCTGCTGGTGGGCGGCTCCAGCCGCATTCCCGCCGTCCAGGACGCCGTGAAGAGCTTCACCGGCTCCGACCCCTTCAAGGGCATCAACCCCGACGAGTGCGTGGCCATGGGCGCGGCGCTCCAGGCGGGCGTCCTCACCGGCGACGTGAAGGGTCTGCTGCTGCTGGACGTGACCCCGCTGTCCTTAGGGATAGAGACCTACGGCGGCGTGTGCACCAAGCTCATCGACCGGAACACCACCATCCCCGTGAAAAAGAGCCAGGTCTTCTCCACCGCCGCGGACAACCAGACCAGCGTGGAGGTCAACGTCCTCCAAGGCGAGCGGGAGATGGCCGCCGCCAACAAGTCCCTGGGCCGCTTCCACCTGGACGGCATCGCCCCGGCCCGCCGCGGCGTGCCCCAGATCGAGGTCACCTTTGACATCGACGCCAACGGAATTGTGAATGTCTCGGCCAAGGACCTGGGGACCGGGACGGAACAGCACATCACCATTACCTCCTCCTCCAACATGAGCAAAGAGGACATCGAAAAAGCCGTCAAGGAGGCGGAGCAGTACGCCGCCCAGGACAAGAAGCTCAAGGAGGAAGTGGAGACCCGGAACCAGGCGGACCAGATGGTCTACCAGTGCGAGAAGACCCTGGCGGACATGGGCGACAAAATCCCCGCCGACGACAAGGGCAAGGTCCAGGGGGCCCTCGACAAGCTGAAGGAAACCCTGAAGGGCACCGATATGGCCGCCATCAAGGCGGACACGGAAGCCCTCCAGCAGGCGTTCTACGCCGTCAGCGAGAAGCTCTACCAGCAGGCGAATCCCCAGGGGGCCCAGCCCGGCGGGGACCCCGGAGCCGCCCAGGAGGGCCAGTACTACGACGCGGACTACAAGGTCGTGGACGACGACGACCAGAAGAAATAAACGCCGCTTCATGGGGACGGGGATAGTTCATCCCCGCCCCTTTGACGGCGTACAGGGATCTTTGTGAAATTGACAATTGATAATTGACAATTGACAATGCGGCATGGAACAGGTTGGTTCCGTGTTTCGGCAGATGCTTCCGCAGGGGGGAGCCATTGTCCATTTGCTGGAGGAAATTATGTCTGAGCAAAAGCGCGATTATTATGAGGTCCTGGGCGTTTCCAAGGGCGCGTCGGACGACGAGATTAAAAAGGCGTACAAAAAACTGGCCCGGAAGTACCACCCGGACCTGAACCCGGATAACAAGGAGGCTGAGGAAAAATTCAAGGAGGCCAACGAGGCCTACGAAATCCTCTCGGACCAGGAAAAGCGGAGCCGGTACGACCAGTTCGGCCACGCCGGCGTGGACCCCAGCTTCGGCGCGGGCGGCGGCTTTGACGGGGGCTTCGACTTTGGGGACCTGGGCGATATTTTCGGCAGCTTTTTCGGCGGCGGCTTCGGCGGCGGGCGGCGGACGAATCCCAACGCCCCCCAGCGGGGGGAGAGCCTCCGCATGTCCCTGATCCTCAGCTTCGAGGAGGCGGCCTTCGGCTGTGAGAAGGCCGTCACCGTGGAGCGGCTGGAGCCCTGCGCCGCGTGCCAGGGCAGCGGCTGCGCCGAGGGCACCACGCCGGAGATCTGCCCGGACTGCCGCGGCACCGGCACGGTGCAGGTCCGGCGGCAGACGCCCATGGGGGTCTTCGCCACCTCCTCCCCCTGCTCCCGCTGCGGCGGCAAGGGGAAAATCATCCACCAGCCCTGTAAGGAATGCCGGGGCGCGGGCTCGGTGCGGAAGCGGAAGACCATCCAGGCCAGCATCCCGGCGGGCATCGACAACGGGCAGACCATCTCCATCCGGGGCCAGGGCAACGCCGGGAAGAACGGCGGCCCCGCCGGGGACCTGCTCATCACCATCACCGTCCGGCCCCACGAGATTTTCCGCCGGGAGGGCACCTCCGTTCTCTGCGAGGCTCCCATCACCTTCGCCCAGGCGGTTTTAGGCGCAGAGCTGGAGATTCCCACCATCGACGGCAAGGTGAAATATGACCTGCCCGAAGGCACCCAGAGCGGATCGACCTTCCGCCTCAAGGGCAAGGGCATCCCCTCCATCAACGGGCGGGGCCGGGGGGACCAGTACGTCACCGTTTACATTGAAACGCCCCGGAACCTGAGCAAGGAGCAGAAGGAGGCCCTGCGGAAATTCGCCGAGACCATGGGCGACGAGAACTACGAGGAGCGGAAGGGCTTTTTCGGCAAGGGCAAGAAAAAGAGGTGAGCGCCCATGTATCTGGCTGACTACCATGTTCACTCCCGCATCTCGCCGGACGCCTCCTGTTCTATGACGGAGATGGCGGAGGCGGCGGTAAAGGCGGGGCTGGATGAACTCTGCTTCACCGACCATGTGGAGCCCGTGGCCTGGAACGGCCGGGAGCCCATTCTGTTTTACGACTGGGAAGCCCTGTCCCGGGAGTTCCGGGAGGCGCAGGCGTCCCTGGGGGACCGGATCAAGCTGCGCCTGGGCATTGAGCTGGGGGAGGCATGTCTGGACCTGCCCCGGACGGAGGCCCTGCTGGCGGAGGCCCCGCCTCTGGATTTCATCATCGGCTCCACCCACATTCTGTCGGACGCCTTTGACAAAATCGACCTCTACTTCTTCCACCCCAAGGACGAGGCGGAGGCCCACCGGGGCATCCGGGACTATTTGGAGCTGGTGCGGCGGAATGCGGAGTGGGGGGGCTTCGACGTGCTGGGCCACCTGACCCTTCCCCTGCGCTACCTCAATGAGAACCAGGGCTTCCACATGAGCTTCGACGGCTACGAGGCGGAGGTGGAGGAGATTTTCCGCGTCCTCATTGGGAAGGGCCGGGGCATCGAAGTGAACACCAACCGGGGCAACACGCCCCTGCCGGACCGGAAGTGGCTGGAGATGTACCGCCGCCTGGGGGGCGAGGTCGTCACCCTGGGCACCGACGCCCACACGCCGGAGTTCGTGGGCCGGGCCGTCCGGGAGCGGCAGGCGCTTTTGCGGGAGTGCGGCTTCAAGCGCTTCTGCGCCTTTGAGGGGCGGAAGCCTGTCTGGCATGACCTGTAGCGGAAAAGGGGTAAATCCGCTTCCGAAAATCAACTTGATTTTTTGCAAAATTTAGGGTACAATGTAAGCCACAAAAATTTGAACTTACGGGGGAATACTACCATGAGAATCGCTTTGGGCTGCGATCACGGCGGCTATGATCTGAAACAGCACGTCCTGAAGGTTCTGGAGCGCCTGGGCCACGAGGTGGAGGACTTCGGCTGCTTCTCCAAGGAGAGCTGCGACTACCCCGACTTCGGCGCCGCCGCCGCCAAGGCTGTGGCGGAGGGGAAATGCGACCGGGGCATCGTAATCTGCACCACGGGAATCGGCATCTCCATCACCGCCAACAAAGTGAAGGGCGTCCGCTGCGCCCACTGCGCCGACTGCCTCCAGGCGGAAATGACCCGGCGGCACAACGACGCCAATATGATGGCCATCGGGGCGGGCTTCACCGGGCCCAACATGGCCGAGCGGATGGTAGAGGTCTTCCTCTCCACCGAGTTCGAGGGGGGCCGCCACGCCCGCCGGGTGGAGAAGATGATGGCCCTGGAGGGCTGAGCTTCCCAAAAGAAAAACGACGGGAGCGCCGCTCCTGAAAAGAGGTGACGCGCATGGTGGGAACCAAGGGCTACAGCAGCTACCGGGGCCGGGGGCCCAGATGGAAAATTTTACTGGCGATTCTCCTGGTGCTGGTGATCGCGGTGGCCGCCAGCGTCATCTATCTGCAGCAGTTCCTCGTCTACGGAGCCGACGGCAGCCGCCAAATTCGCCTGCCCTGGCAGACGGAGGAGAGGGAGCCCCCGCCGGACGGGGAGGGGGAGGCCCCGGAGAACCAGCCCAATGTGGACGTGGTGGTCCAGGAGCCGGAGAACCAGGGGCCCAAGGAGACCGTGGCGTTCTCGCTTCCGGCCCAGCCCCTGCGGCAGAGCGCCTGGGGCGAGTTCGACACGCTGGCCTTCGGCGGCGGCTCCGGAAGCTATAACGCCGTGGCGATCCGCCTCAAGACCTCTAATGGGACGATCTACTTTGACTCCGCCAACGCCGTGTCCGGCGCGGTGGAAATTGTAAACGAACAGGGGGAGGACCCCCAGGAGACCGCCTACGCGATCGGGCTCTTCACCTCCCGGGAGGGGCTGCACACCATCGCCAGCGTGGCCTGCCTCCAGGACTTCAAGGCGGCCAACGCCGACGTGGAGGGCCGGGGCCTGAAAAACACCGGCGGCTATATCTTCTACGACGGAAACAACAGCCTCTGGCTGGACCCCGCCAAGCCCGGAGCCCGGGAGTATGTCTGCGCCCTGGCGAAGGAGATCGCGGAGCTGGGCTTCGACGAGCTGCTGCTGACGGATTTCAGCTATCCCACCGTGGGGAAAATCAATAAAATCAACTACAACACCGACGTGCCCCTGGCCAACAATCTGGACCTGCTCCTCAGCGACCTGAACGCGGCCCTGGAGTCCTATGACGTCCTCTTGTCCGTGGAGGTGCCGGAGGCGGTCATCGCCGAGGGTCCCGACACGGTGGCCGGGCTGGACCTGAACCGCCTGGTGAGCCGGGTGGATCGCATCTACGCCGTCACCACGCCGGAGAAGGTGGAGACCCTCACCAATCTGGTCGCCCAGGCGGCGGGGGCGGACGGCAGGGCGGAGTTTGTCCCGGAGCTGACGGCGGACAATCCCGCTGTGACGGGCAGCCGCCTGATCCTGGCGGAGTGACCCTGTTAAGAGAGAAAACGGCTCCCGGAGGGAAACCCCTCCGGGAGCTTTTGGCTTAGAGAAAGAAACGGAGGAGGGCGGGCCATGAGGCGGCTGGCGGTTTTCGCCGGGGGCTTTTCCCTGGGCGTGTTTCTGGCCCAGTATCTTTTTCAGGGCGGCTGGATTCTGGCGGGAGCCGGATTGGCCCTGGCGCTGGGCTTCCTGTCGACGCTCCTGCCCCGGAAATGGCGGCGGCGGGGCGTGATCCTCTGCGCCGCTCTGGCCCTGGGCCTGGGCTGGAGCTGGCTTTATGCCCGCCAGGTTCAGCGGCCCGCCCAGGAAGCGGCGGGGCGGAAGTCGGACTTTACCGCCACTCTCTGCGGCTACGCCGGGGAAACGGACTTCGGCGCCCGGGCGGAGGTCCGGCTGGAGGGCGTCCCCGGCAAAGCGGTGCTCTACGCCGGGGAGGAGCTGTTGGACCTGGTTCCCGGTCAGACGGTCTCCGGACAGGCCCTCTTCCGGGACGCCGCCCGCGTCCGGGATGAGGATATTACCGCCTTTACCTCCAAGGGCGTCTTTCTCCTGGCCTACGCACGAGGAGACCTGGAGGCCGGGGAGGGGACCCGGAACAGCCTCCGCTGGTATCCCGCCCGGATGGGCCGGGCCATGCGGGAGCGGATGCAGGCCCTCTTCTCCGGGGACGCCGCCGGATTCCTGACGGCCATCCTCACCGGCGACCGGGGCGCGATTTCGGAAAAGGCCAACACGGCCCTTGCCGAGGCGGGGCTGAGCCACATCCTGGCGGTGTCCGGCATGCACTGCGGCTTCCTCATGGCTCTGGCGGGCCTTCTGCTGCCAAGCCGGAAGCTCCAGGCTCTGCTGGGCGTCCCGCTGCTGGCCTTTTACGCCGCCCTCACCAGCGGAAGCCCCTCGGTGCTTCGGGCCTGCGTCATGCTGTCCCTGCCCCTGCTGGCCATCCTGGCCCGCCGGGAGAACGACGGGCCCACATCTTTGCTGACGGCCCTGTTTTTGATTCTGCTGGCGAATCCCTTTGCCGCCGCCTCCATCAGTTTGCAGCTGTCTTTCGCCGCCATGGCGGGCATCCTCTGGCTGACGCCGAGGCTCTGCAAGGGGCTGATTGGGGA
>VSMY01000136.1 GCA_009773995.1 Oscillibacter sp.
AAGATGAGCCCACCCCGCCGCAGAAGTGATAAATACGGACGCCAAGAAAGCCGCCTGCTGTGCAAGGCGGCTTTCTTGGCGTTTGGTAAATCCTTCAGGATGTTCCCTCCATTGATAAATCAGAAAAAATATGCTGAACGACGAAATATATCCAGCTCCTAAAGCAATATGTATTATGTACACCTGGAATAGCAATTTATAAAATAATTAAAGGGGTGATGTTGAAGGGCTGAATCCATTCTTGAGAGAAAACTCCATCGGGCGGTAAGGATTTTGTAGATATTTGGTCCAGCTCAGATAATCTCTGTTTGAGAAACCCTTCTCGTTGGCTCAGCTCGTTAACACAATAAAAGAAAAGGATAGGGAGTGAGTGTGTGATTTCACCAGTTCATCAGGAAAGTGATATGGAATTTAAATTGCAAGATAGGCTCCAAGAAGATATTGAAGATGAAATCAATATAGTGATTTATACTTTAAAGAATCTCCAGCGCGGCCGCCCCTCCGCATTGAAAGAGTTCATAGATTCTTTCAGCCCGTGGAAGCGTAACGACATAAAAAAATGCAGCAAAAATAGAAAGAGTACTCCATCTCGGCTTAGAGCTTTTTGGGCAGAATTGTGTTTTGAGCCTTATTTTTAAGTTTGCCCAATTTCAGGTACCCATGCGCGTAACAGAGCTAATGGCATTCCATGATACCTCCTATTATGTATGTCCTAGATGCAAGGTTACAATGGAGCGGGAATTTATGAGGTATTGTGACCGTTGTGGACAATGTCTGGATTGGTCTGCCTATCGGTATGCTAGGATAATTTACCCAGGCGAAAGCAGAAAAGCTTAAGGAGGTAGAGTTGGTATAGCCTTCTATTTCAGCGAATGGCTGCGTGATTGCCCCAGCTACAAGGTTTACCTTATCCTTGCCGATTTCGCCGGACGGGAGAATAATGCCCTTGTCAAATAAAGACTTGAGGGAAGTTATAAGACGATTTCCGTCTATAAAATCAATAAAAAAGATGAAAAAAGAAAAGGTCCGGGGCAACAAGTCGTTACCTCGGACCTTTTGGGTCATTGTCGGGTTCGCGGAGGAGGCGGACAAGCGGGAAGGGAGGATTATTTCAGCTCGACCTTGCCGCCGGCTTCCTCGATCTGCTTCTTCAGAGCTTCGGCGTCGTCCTTGGAAGCGCCTTCCTTGATGGTGGCGGGGGCGCCTTCGACAGTAGCCTTGGCCTCGGCCAGGCCCTGGCCGGTGATCTCGCGGACAACCTTGATAACCTTGATCTTGGCGGCGGCGTCAAAGCCGGTCAGGACCACGTCGAACTCGGTCTTCTCCTCGGCGGCGGGAGCGGCTCCGCCGGCGGCGGGAGCGGCCATGGCGGCGGCGGAAACGCCGAACTCTTCCTCCAGAGCGTGGACGAGCTCGCTGAGCTCCAGAACGGTCAGGCCCTTGATCTCTTCGATCATGGCGGTAACTTTCTCAGACATTGTATGGAACCTCCTGATAGTAAATTTTTATGATAGTAGGGTATGTGCCGCTTACTCGGCGGCGGGGGCTTCTTCGGCAGGGGCCTCAGCGGGCGCGCCCTGCTTCTCGGCAATCTGCTTCAGGACCACGGCCAGGCCGGTGATGGGGGCCAGCATGGTGCCCAGGACCTGGGCCTGGAGGACGGGCAGAGCGGGGATAGAGGCCAGGGACTTGATGGTGGCCAGGTCCACGGGCTTGCCGTCCATGAAGCCGCCTTTGATCTCGAACTTGTCCTTCAGCTTTTCGGCGTAGGTGTTCATGACACGGGCGGGAGCCACGGGATCGTCGCACAGCGCCAGGGAAGTGGTGCCGTTGAGCAGATCGTCCAGGTCGCTCAGGCCGGTGTTGTTGAAAGCGAAGCGGAGCAGCGTATTTTTGATAACGGCGTAATCCACCGCGTTCTCACGGCACTCCCGGCGCAGGGCGGTATCCTCTTCGACGGTGATTCCCTTGTAGTCGACGATGACGCCCGCGGTGGCCTTCTGGATCTTCTCGGTCAGTTCGGCGACGATGGCCTGCTTCTCGGATAAGACTTTCGCGTTAGGCATGGTTGTTTTCACCTCCATAGGAATGGGAATGCGCGTTCTAAAAAAGGAACGCCCCTGTGTCCGCAAAGGCACAAGGACGCATAGCAAATTCACATTTGCCGCCCTCGGCAGGATTTACGGGCGGAGCCCACCTGCTGTCTTTGGAACGCAACTGTTATTATATGCATGGGGAGGGGAATTGTCAAGACCAAAAACAAAATTTTCCGCGATACCGGATTGTAAGGAATTGTTACCGCTTTGAGATTACGGCGGGATGGGAGAAGCGGTATACTGCTGATACTATAATAATAAATAGGGGAGTAGGGAGCATGAAAAGACGGATGGGCCTTTTGGCGCTGTTGCTGCTGCTGGCGGCTTGCGGACAGGCGGGGACGGTGGAGCCTCCGCCGGAAGAGCCTCCGGCGGAGGAATTGGACGGGTATGAGGCGCTGATTGCCTCCACGCCGGTGGCTCGGGTGGAGGGGGAGGCCGTCTCGCCGGACGGGCGGTTTGAGGTTCGCGTTCAGGGGGCCGGCGGGGAATATGTCAGCGGTATCCAGCCGCCGGAGTATCTGCAAATCATCAACCGGGAGACGGGGGAGGTCCTGTGGCAGGACATGGGCTGGCCCTGGCAATCCGCGCTCTGGTCCCCTGAGGGAGGCTTTCTCGCCCTGGCCTACAGCGCCCGGACGTGGTGCGCCGTTACCATTTTTGAAACGGAGAATTGGACCACGTGGGACTTCACCCTGCCGGATGGGAGTCCTATCCCGGAGTACACGTTCTTCCCGTATGACGAGCCCTGGGGCGTGTGGCAGTCGGAGGGCAGCTTGGATTTAACCACCGACGGGAGCGATGGCGTAGAACCAGGGTTTTACACCTGCGCCGTGGAGGCACGGGAGGGAAAGCTCAAGGGCATCGTCTGGGAGGAGAGCCGGGAGGCTCTGCCGGGGAGCTATGACTTCGACCACGACGGGGAGCCGGAGATCGTGGAGTTGGTGACGGTGGGCGAAGGTGAGGAACCGAATCTGGAGGGCTGGTATGAGCTCCGGGTCCGAACGGCAGATAACCGCCTCTACTGGAGCCGGTCGTACATTACGGCCCATGTGGGCTGGGGGAGTTACTTTGCCTGTAAGGTGGACGGGGAGGATTATCTGCTCCGGTATCTCCCCACCATGTACCAGGGGTACGCCTCCTATACCTATGAGCTTTTCTACCTGGACGAGACCGGGGAAGAGCAGGTGGTCCGGGAGGGAAGCGTGGACTTTGACATGAACTTCAGCGAAATGCACCAGCGCTTTGAGCCGGAGGAGATTGCCGCCTTTCTGGAGGAGGTCCACGGCCTTCTGGAGGACAGCGAGCTGCTGCTGACCACGGAGGGCGGAAATTTCCGTTCCGGCGGCCCCGGCTCGGCGTTCAAGGACGACCTGGCGTACTGGACGGACGACCCGCTGTACGACGAGAGCAAATCCCTGGAGGAGAATATCCGGGATATCGGGGCGTATTGGGAGAAAATGAGAACGCCGTGACAGGAAAGCAGCCGTCCGAGAAGGGCGGCTGTTTCGCTTACGTGACGGGAAGCCCGTACTTCGCCAGCACGGCCTTGATGCGCGCCAGATTCTCCGGCGCGGGCGGGCACATAGGAGACCGGAGCTCCCCAACTCTCCAGCCCAAGAGGCCCAGGGCGGTTTTCACCGGGATGGGATTCACCTCGCAGAACATGGCGTCGCAGAACTCCTTTAGATGTACCTGCAATTCCCCGGCGGCGGCGAAGTCGTTTTTCAGGCACAGCCGGGTCAGCCGGTGCATTTCCGCCGGGAGGATGTTGGCCGCCACGGAGATGACCCCCTTGCCCCCCAGGGCGCAGATGGGGACGGTCTCGTCGTCGTTGCCGGACCAGATGGTAAAGTCCTCCGGGCAGAGGGCTCGGGTTCGCTGGATGCTCCCCAGATCTCCCGACGCCTCCTTAACCCCCACGATGTTGGGGTGCTTCGCCAAGGCGGCGTAGGTCTCCGGGGCAATGCTGACCCCGGTGCGGGAGGGAACGTTATACAAAATGATGGGCAGGGAGACCGCGTCCGCAAGGCGGCGATAGTGCCGGAGGAGACCGGCCTGGGTGGCCTTGTTGTAGTAGGGGGTTACCACCAGCAGGGCGTCCGCTCCCCGGCGTTCCGCCTCCTGGGAGAGGGTGACGGCGTTTTCCGTCGAGTTGGACCCGGACCCGGCAATGACCGGGACCCGGCCGCCCACGTGCCGGACGCAGAAGGCGACGGCCTCCGACCGCTCCTGGTAGGTCATGGCGCTGGCCTCGCCGGTGGTGCCGCAGACGACCACGGCGTCTGTCCCGTTCTCCAGCTGGAAGTCCAGCAGGTCCCCCAGGGTCTCGAAGTCCACGCCGCCGTCCTTAAACGGCGTAATAATTGCCACCGCAGAACCTGTAAAGATAGATTGCTTCACAGATAAAACTCCTTTCTTCGTATAGAAAAAGGCTCGCCGCGCGTCTGCGGCAAGCCTCTTCCTTGGTGAAAACGGACTTATTTCGCCTCAATATAGCCTTTCGCGCACAGGAGCTCCGCCAGGAGGACCGAACCGCCCGCCGCGCCCCGGAGGGTGTTGTGGCTCAGGCCCACGAACTTGTAATCATACTGGGTATCCTCCCGCAGACGGCCCAGGGAAACGGCCATACCGTTTTCCAGATTCCGGTCCAGCCGGGTCTGGGGGCGGTCCGGCTCTTCAAAGTAATGGAGGAACTGCTTGGGCGCGGAGGGGAGGCCCAGTTCCTGAGCGGGGCCCCGGAAGGCGGCCCAGTCGGCCTTGATCTGATCGATGGTGGGTTTTTTGCCTTCCTGGAACTTCACGAACACCGCCGCCATATGGCCGTCCTGACAGGCCACCCGGAAGCACTGGGCGGTGATGGCGGCCCTGAGCGTTGACGATTTTTCCGTTTTCCACCCTGCCCCAGAGCTTCAGGGGCTCCTGTTCGCTCTTTTCCTCCTCGCCGCCGATGTAGGGGATGCAGTTGTCCACCATCTCCGGCCAGCGTTCAAAGGATTTTCCCGCGCCGGAGATGGCCTGATACGTACAAACCAGGGCCTTCTCCACGCCGTATTTCAGCAGGGGATGCAGAGCCGGGACATAGCTCTGGAGAGAGCAGTTGCTCTTTACTGCGATAAATCCCCGCTTTGTGCCCAGACGCCTGCGCTGGGCTTCAATGACCGCAATGTGCTCCGCGTTCAGCTCCGGCACCACCATGGGCACGTCGTCCGTCCAGCGGTGGGCGGAGTTGTTGGAGACAATGGGGCACTCCAGCTTGGCATATTTCTCCTCCAGGGCCCGGATGTCGTCCTTTTTCATGTCCACAGCGCAGAAGCAGAAGTCCACCTGGGCCGCCAGTCTCTCCGCGTCTGCTTCCGCATCCAGAATGACCAGGCTCTTGGCCTCCTCCGGTATAGGGGAGGTCATGGCCCAGCGGGGCCCGGCGGCCTCCTCGTAGGTTTTTCCGGCGCTGCGGGCGCTGGCGGCCACCGCCGTCAGCTGAAACCAGGGATGGTTTTCCAAAAGAGTGACAAAGCGCTGGCCCACCATGCCGGTGCAGCCAATTACGCCGACCTTGTACTGCTTCATGCGCTGCTCCTTCCTCCGCGCCGCCCCGGAACCGTCGCCGGATTTCCTGGTTGAATTTCACGCGGTCTTGTATTATAATATTCGCATATGGCAACAATTGTGCTCGATGTGCGGACAAATGTCTGCTGTACGTATGGTATCATGATTTCTCCGGTGCGTCAAGCCGGGGACCGTTGGGAGGTTCCATGAAAAATAAGCTGCTGACCCTGTTCCTTGTTGTGACTTTTTTCACCCTCAGCGCTCCGGCGGCGTCGGCTGTGACCGACGGTATCGTAAAAGTGGGCCTGCGCTACGGCTCTTCCGCCCTCTTCTCCGCGAATCTGGAAAATGCGGTGGGGTCCGGCTATGAGTTCGGCTATTTTGAGGAAAATCGCTCCTTTACCTCTCTGGGCTGGACGGAGGAGACCGCCATCTCCATGACCGCCGCCGGAACTATTTATATGGATGAAACCGGGATTTATTCCCCTTCCGTTCCCGCCGGGGGCTTCCTTGATATGGGATAGTGGAACGTTACGCTGGACGGATT
>VSMY01000137.1 GCA_009773995.1 Oscillibacter sp.
CTGGAAGACGAGGGATGCAGACGATGATCGCAAAAAGCCAATTCGCATATGAATACATCAAGGAGAGGATTCTCACCGGCCAGCTCTCGCCCAAGGCGGACATCTCCGAAAAACAAATTCAAGAAGAGCTGGGAATCAGCCGCACGCCGGTGCACGAAGCTCTGAAGCGCCTGGAGGATGACGGTTTTGTGGAGACCTATTCCCGAAAAGGCACGTTCGTGACCGATGTGACCATGGAGACCGTGCGGGATTTGTATGAGACCCGTCTCCTGATTGAACCCACCATCACCCGGAACGCGGTGAATCTGGTGCCCCGGGAGTGGATGGAGGATCTCCGGCGGCGCCTGATAGAGGAGCGGCCCTTCCTGACCAGGGAGGATATCCACGATGTAATGGCCCTGGATACGGAGCTCCACACCACGGTGGCCTCATACTGCTCCAATAGTTTTCTGCGGAATTCCCTGCATTTGATTTATGAGCACGACCGGCGCATCCGCCTCAAGACGGAGCGGAATCCGGCGCAGGTGCGCTTTTCGCAAAGAGAGCATGTGGTCATTTTGGACGCGATGCTGGCAGGAGACGAGGAGCGGACGGAACAGCTGGCCAGGGAACATGTAGTCCACTCCAGAGACCTTACTTATGAGAGCCTCGGGTTTATGAAGTCGGGTCTGTTTAAATTAAGTGAATTACCGGTGTGACGCCGGGAATTTATAAATTAAAAAAGGAGTACTGAGAGAATGAAGAAGATGAAGAAGTTCCTTGCGATGCTGATGGTCTGCGTAATGGCGGTCGGCCTTGCCGCCTGCGGCGGTTCGGGAGATACCGGAAGCGCCTCTTCCAAAACCGACGGCGCCGCTTCCGGCAGCTCCCAAAATTCCGATGCCGCCGCCCCTGCCGGCGACGCCGTCGTGGTTCAGATTGCCTACGAAAACAATCCCGGCGAGCCCATTGACCTGGGCTGCAAGGAATGGGCCCGTCTGATTGAGGAGCGCAGCAACGGCACCATGACCGTGCAGCTGTTCCCCTCCAGCCAGCTGGGCAGCAAGACCGACCTGGTGGACCAGATGCTGATGGGCGAGGGCATCATCCACATCGGTGACGCCGCCTTCTGGGCCGACTACGGAGCTCCCGAGATCGGCATCGCTTCCGCCCCCTATATCTATGATAACTGGGAGCAGTACTTCAAGCTGCTGGAGACCGACTGGTGGAAGGAGCAGGTTGAGCTCCTCGCCCAGAACGGCCTGCGTCTCACCACCTCCAACTGGGCCTACGGCGTCCGTGAGCTGATGACCACTAAGCCCGTCCGCACGCTGGAGGATCTGTCCGGCCTTATCATCCGCACCCCCAACAACGTAATGCAGATGAAGACCTGGGAAGAGATGGGCGCCGCCCCCACCGCCATGGCCCTGGGCGACGTCTATACCGCGACCCAGCAGGGCACCATCGACGGTATGGAAAACCCCATGGCCACCCTGTATGGCCAGACCTACTATGAGGTCGCCAAATACATTACCATGATCGACTACATCCGTATGCCCATCCAGTGGGTCACCTCCGAGTCTTGGTTCCAGGGCCTCACAGAGGAGCAGCAGAAGATTCTGTGCGAGTCCGGTGATGAAGCCGGCCTCTTCCACAACCAAAAGCAGGATGAGATGATTGAACAGTACATCAGCGATATGGAAGCCAACGGTGTGGAAATCATCTATCCCGACGACGCCGAGATGGCCCGTTTCCAGGAGGCCGCGCTGAAAATCTATGACAACCCCGAAGTGACTGCCAACTGGAGCGACGGCCTGTACGAGAACATCCGCAGCATGATCAGCTGAAACCGGACCGCCTGATTCTCGATCAAATACTGATGAAGGAGGGACGAGTCGATAAAAAGGCTTGTCCCCCTTTCTGTCCTGGGACAAAGAAAGGAGCGTTGACGGATGAAAGCGAGCATGATTGACCCGCGGGACAACGTGGCGGTGGTTTTGGGCGAGGTGAAAAAGGGGGATACGGTCTCCTTCCATCGAGGCGGAACGGTCTGCGAGGTCACCGCCGCGGACGACATTCCTCCATATCACAAGATTGCTGGCGAGCGGATTCCAAAGGGCCGGCCGGTTGTGAAGTACGGTGAGCATATCGGCCTTGCTGCGGAGGATATTCAGCCGGGCAGACACGTTCACGTGCACAATGTGCTGAACAGCCGGGAAGCACTGTAAAGAGGAGGAATGGACATGAATTTTTGGGGCTATCGGAGACCGGACGGCCGCGTCGGCGTCCGCAACAAGATTCTGATTCTGCCGGCGTCGGTCTGCGCGGCGGACACGGCCCGGATTGTCGCATCCCAGGTGGAAGGAGCGGTCACCTTCCATAACCAGAACGGATGCGCCCAGATTCCCTCAGACCAGCAGCTGACCATGGACGTGATGGCGGGCTTCGCCGCCAATCCCAACATCTACGGCACGGTTGTAATTTCCCTGGGCTGCGAGAACTGCCAGATGGATCTGGTTGTGGAGGCCATTCTCCAGCGGACCAACAAGCCGCTGCGGCAGTTTATCATTCAGGAGTGCGGCGGCACGATTGCCACCGTGGAACAGGCTACCCGCGCCGCCAGGGAGATGGCGCAGGAGGCGTCCAAGCTGCGGCGGGAGGAGTTTCCCGTCAGCGAGCTGCTGCTGGGCACGGAGTGCGGCGGCAGCGATCCCACCAGCGGCCTGGCGGCCAATCCTTTAATCGGCGAGACCTGCGACCGCATTGTGGACCAGGGCGGTACCGCCGTGCTGAGTGAAACCACCGAGTTTATCGGCGCGGAGCACATTTTGGCCCGTCGCGGAGCTACGCCGGAGATTCAGCGGCGCATCTACGACATTGTGCACCGCTATGAAGAGGCGCTGAAGCTGGTGGGCTCCGATCCCCGGGAGGGCAATCCGTCCCCAGGCAACAAGGCCGGCGGCATCACCACCCTGGAGGAGAAATCCCTGGGCTGTATCCACAAGGGCGGGCACCGCCCGGTCAATGCCGTCTATGATTACGCCAAACAGATGAAGCCCGGCGAGGGGCTGGTTATCATGGATACGCCCGGCAACGACCCGTCCTCTGTGGCGGCTATGATTGCCGGCGGCTGTCAGATTGTGGTCTTTTCCACCGGGCGCGGCACGCCCACCGGCAACCCTGTGGCCCCGGTGGTCAAGCTGACGGCAAATCCCATCACTTATAGCAAGATGCGGGACAACATTGATGTGGACGCCAGCGCCCTGCTGGAGGCTCCGGAAAAGATCGGCGAAATGGCCGACGCCCTGCTGGCGGAAATTTGTGAGATTGCCAGCGGCAAGGCGACTAAGTCGGAGTCCCTTGGTTTCATGGAGATGGCCATTGCCCGTGTCTGCAACTATGTATGAAGGCGGGTGACATTATGAACGAGACGAAAAAACGGAACCCCCTGCGGATTCTGGGGAACCTGGATTTGTATGTGGCGGTAGTCCTGCTGGTCTGCCTGCTTGCGCTGACCTTTGCGGGCGTTTTGAAGCGGTACATCTTACGCAGTCCCATCACCTGGATGGAGGAGATGCAGGGTCTGCTCTTCATGTGGATCACCATCATCGGCGGCAGCGCGGCCTTCCGCAACGCCTCTCATGTGTCGGTGGAGATTTTGGTGGATTCTCTGCCCAAGAAAATCGGCGGCATCATTGAGCGGGTGGACGTTCTGATCCAACTGGTGATCCTGAGCTATCTGTGCTCCCAGGAATTTGCCTACTATTTCCAGCTGACCTCCACCGGCAAGGTGACGAACCTTTTGCGGATTCCCTACAGCCTGGCCTATCTGGCGCTCCCCATCGGAGGCGTGCTGATGATTGTGTCGATGCTGTGGGCGTCTTACCGGCACTATGTGCAGGGCATTGACCTGAAGGGAGGAGAAAACGAATGAACGCGGTTGCAGTTGCTGTGATTCTGATGCTGGTGCTTTTGTTCCTGAAAGTGCCTGTTTGGCTGTCGGTCATCGCCGGCACGGCCAGCTATTTCTTTCTGAATCCGGGGGTTACCTCCATGATTTTAGCGCAGCGCCTGGCCTCCTCGGTCCAGGGGCTGACGCTGCTGGCGGTGCCCTTCTTCGTGTGCGCCGGCATCTTTATGAACTCCTCCGGCGTCAGCAAGCGCATCATGGACCTGTGCGACCTGCTGACCGGCCATATGTGGGGCGGTCTGGCCCAGGTGAACGTGCTTCTGTCCACCCTGATGGGAGGACTTTCCGGCTCCAACCTGGCGGACGCCGCCATGGAGGCCAAGCTTCTGGTTCCGCCCATGGAGGAAAAGGGCATGAGCAAGGCGTTCTCCTCCGTCGTCACCGCCGCCTCGGCCATGATCACGCCCATCATCCCGCCCGGAATTGCCATGATTCTCTGTGGGTCCTTGGCGAACGTGTCCATCGGCAAGCTGTTCATCTCGGGCATCGGCGTGGGAATTCTGCTGTGCGTGGGCGAGATGGCCTGCGTCTCCGTCATCGCCCACAAGCGGGGCTATAAGCCCTCCCGCCTCAAGGGAGAGAAGCTGCCCGCGGGACAAACCGCTCGGGTAATCCGCCGGGCGATCCTGCCCATGTGCCTGCCCATCATCATCATCGGCGGCGTCCGCCTGGGCGCCTTCACCGCCACCGAGGCCGGAGCCGTGGCCGTGCTTTATTCCGTTATCTTGGGTCTGCTCTATCGAGAGCTGACCTGGGAGAAAATCATCAAGGGCTTGAAGGAAACCGCGCTCTCCACCGCCGGAATTATGCTGATCATCGGCGCGGCCTCCGCCCTCAGCTGGGTGCTGACCAAGGAACGGATTCCCCAGATACTGACGGAGCTGATGCTCCAGGTGAGCTCCAACAAGTACATCTTCCTGCTGTTGATGAACATTTTCCTGCTGATCTGCGGAATGTTCCTAGAGGGCAACGCCATCATGATCATCCTGGTTCCCCTGCTGTTCCCCATTGCCATGGAGTACGGCATCAACGAGATCCAGATTCTGATGGTTATCATCTTCAACGTCTCCATCGGCTGCATGACGCCCCCCATGGGTACATTGATGTTTGTGGTATGTAATGAGACCGGGTGCAAGCTGAAGGACTTCATCAGGGAAAGCGTCCCATTCTTTATTGTGCTGATTGTGGAGCTGCTGATGCTGACCTTTATTCCGGTGCTCACCACCGGCCTGGTTACCCTGTTCGGCGGCTGACGCACTCAGATATCCGGTGAACGGGCTGATGCGGCGGCAATATGGCCCGTGTTCGTTTCGGTGTGCACGGGCCGTATTCCGCGATATGTGATTTTGAAAGAGAGGAAACTGCTATGAATTCCTGTAAGATGCCGACCATGGAGAGCGTAGAGCAGTTTAAGGCTGCCCTGGAATCAGAGCAAGGAGCTCTGGGCCCCTTTATGATTGGCACAGATCCCGCTTTTGTCGAGGCTGCCGGTCGCGCCGGTTATGATTTCGTCCTGCTGGATATGGAACATGGGACGACCACCTTCGAGACTCTCCCGCACCTGATACGTGCCGCCAACGTTGCCGGCGTCTGCCCTGTGGTCCGGGTCCCCAGGGGGAGTGATATCTGGATCGATCAGGCTCTGGACGTGGGGGCGGGCGCCGTCATGATTCCGCAAATCGACACGGCCGAACAGGCGCGGGCCGCCGTTTCCGCCGCGAAATTCTCCCCTGTGGGAACGCGGGGAACCTGCCGCTTTGTCCGCTCCGCGGGCTTTGGCGCCGTTCCCGGAAGCGAGTATTTTGCGAAGGCCCAAGAGACGGTGGTTATCCTCCAGGCCGAGGGGAAAAAAGCTGTGGAAAACCTGGACGAAATTCTGGAAGTCCCCGGCATTGACGTGATTTTTGTGGGGCCCTATGATCTGTCCAGCTCTCTGGGCCATGTGGGCGAAATCGACCATCCGGAGGTCATTGAATGCATCAAGGGGATTATTGCCAAAGCCAATGCCAGGGGCGTGAAGCTGGGGTGCTTTGCCGATACCGTGGAGGGCGGCAAAAAGTGGCGCGATCTGGGTGTGAAGTTCATCGGCTACTCCTGCGACACCTATCTGTTCTACCAGAAGGCCAAGGCGGACGTAGAACATTTTTCTCTGTGAGGAAGGGGGATACACATGCCTAAGAAACAATACGCAGTAATGGACGGGAACACGGC
>VSMY01000138.1 GCA_009773995.1 Oscillibacter sp.
AAGTGCGCCGGGGCGGGCTGGGAGTGCGTGGTGGGCACGGGGGACAAGGACAGCCTGCAGCTGATTGACGAACACACAAAGGTGAAGCTGGTCTCCACCCGCATGGGCCAGACCTCGACGAAGGACATGACGGAGGAGGCCTTCCGGGAGGAGTACGGCTTCGCCCCCATTCACATGATCGACCTGAAGGCCCTGATGGGGGACAGCTCCGACAACATCCCCGGCGTGAAGGGCGTGGGGGAGAAAACCGCCATGGGCCTGGTCCAAATGTATGGCTCCATCGATCATCTTTATGACCACATGCCGGAGATCGTGACCGCGCCGGAGACCCCCGCCAAGCCCGGCGTCGTCAAAAAGCTGGCGGAGGGGGAAGAGGCCGCCCGGCACTCCTACTGGCTGGCCACCATTGATACCAACGCGCCCCTGGACTTCCGCCCGGAGAATAACCGGCGAAAAGCTCCGGGTTCCGAGGCGTACCCCCTGTTTTTAAAGCTGGAGTTCACCAAGCTCATCGAAAAATTCCATCTCAGCCCGGACGGCGCTCCGGCCCCGGAGGCCCGGAAGAAGACCGCCGCCGCGGTGGAAACGGTGACGGACCCCGCCCGTGGGGAGGAGCTGCTGGCCCTCTGGAAAAAGGCGGATCACGTGTCCCTGCTGGCCCGGCCGGACTGCTCCAGCCTGGGGGTCTTCTGCGAGACCGGGGAGGACAGCGCCGTGATGGCGGAGCTGTTCTTCGAGCGGTATCAGGGGGACTGGAACGGCCTGTTGACGGCCCTGTTTTCCGGGGAGGTCAAAAAGGTTTCCCACAACGTCAAGGACCTGACGCGGGCGCTGCTGGAAAGCGGCTTCCCGGCGGAGGGCTTCGTCTTCGACACCGCCCTGGGGGCCTACCTGCTGGACGCCACGGCGGGGAGCTACGACCTCCAGCGCCTGTTTGTCGCCTACTTCAACGAGAAGCTGCCGAAGCCCCTCTATTTGGAGCCGGACGCCTTCTCCCTCCTGGGGGACGGAGAGGCCGCCGCGTCCCTGGACAGCTATACCACGGCGGTGGAGGCCCTGTATGGCGTCCTGGTCCCCAGGCTCCGGGAGCGGGGCCAGTGGGGGCTGTTCCGGACCGCCGAGCTGCCGCTGTGCCGGGTGCTGGCGGAGATGGAACGGACGGGCTGCGGCGTGGACGCCCGGGCCCTGCGGGAGTTCGGCGAGAGCCTGTCCGCCCGCATCGCCGGGCAGGAGGCCGCCATCTATGAGATGGCCGGGGGGAAGTTCAACATCAACTCCCCCAAGCAGCTGGGGGAAGTGCTCTTCGAGCGCCTGGGGCTCCCCCACGGGAAGAAGACGAAGACCGGCTGGTCCACCAACGCCGACGTGCTGGAAAAGCTCCGCTTTCAGCACCCCATCGTGGACGCCGTGCTGGAATACCGGCAATATACAAAGCTGAAATCCACTTACGCCGACGGCCTCCTCAAGGCCATGGACCCCGACGGGCGGATCCGGACCAGCTTCCAGATGACCGTCACCGCCACGGGCCGCCTCAGCTCCACGGAGCCGAATTTGCAGAACATCCCCACAAGGACGGACCTTGGCAGCGAGTTCCGCCGGATGTTCACGGCGGCGGAGGGCTGCGTCCTGGTGGATGCGGACTACTCCCAGATTGAGCTGCGCATTCTGGCCCACATCGCCGGGGACGAGGGCATGAAAGCGGCTTTCCTGGCGGGGGGCGACTTCCACGCCGAGACGGCGGCCAAGGTCTTCCACGTGGACCGGGGGGACGTGACCCACGAGATGCGCCGCCGGGCCAAGGCGGTGAACTTCGGCATCGTCTACGGCATCTCCGCCTTCTCCCTGAGCCAGGACCTGGGCGTCGCCGTGGCGGAGGCCAGGGAGTACATGGACGGCTACTTCGCCGCCTTCCCCGGCGTGCGGCGCTACATGGACGAGGTGGTAAAAAAGGCCCGGGAGACGGGGTATGTGGAGACCCTCTTCCACCGTCGCCGGGATCTTCCCGAGCTGACCAGCTCCAATAAAAACATGCGGGCCTTCGGCGAGCGGGTGGCCCTGAACATGCCCATTCAGGGCACGGCGGCGGACGTGATGAAGCTGGCCATGGCGGCGGTGTGGAGGCGGCTGAGAGCGGAAAAACCCGCCGCCCGGCTGGTGCTCCAGGTCCACGACGAGCTCATCGTGGAGTGCCCCGAGCAGGAGGCGGCGGACGTGGCGAGACTGTTGGAGGAAGAGATGGAGAACGTGGTCCGCCTCTCCGTCCCCCTGACGGCGGAGGCCCACTGGGGGAAGAACTGGCTGGAGGCGAAGGGATGAAGCGTCTCTACCTCATCGGCGGACCCATGGGCGTGGGAAAGACCACTGTCTGCCGGGAGCTCCAGAAGCGGCTGGAGGGCAGCGTCTTCCTGGACGGGGACTGGTGCTGGGACGCACACCCTTTCCGGGTGACGGAGGAGACGAAGGCCATGGTGACGGAGAATATCTGCTTTCTGCTGAATAATTTTCTCCGCTGCTCCGCCTATGACCATGTGATTTTCTGCTGGGTGCTCCATCAGCAGGCAATTTTGGACGGCCTCCTGTCCCGCTTGGACCTGGGAGACTGTGAGGTCCGGGCCGTGTCCCTGACTGCCTCGCCGGAGGCCCTGACCGCCCGGATTGAGGCGGATATCCGGGCCGGGCGGCGGAACCGGGGAGCCCTGGAGCGGAGCCTTTCCTATCTGCCGTTGTACAGCGCCCTGGATACGAAGAAGCTGGACGTTTCCCGCCTGACGCCGGCGGAGGCGGCGGCGCGGCTGGAGGGCGGTTTATGAAGCGCCTCGTGGTCCTCCTGGGCGTGGCGGGGGTGTCCCTGTCCGCCGTGTTTGTCCGCTGGTCCACGGCGCCCTCCCTGGTGCTGGCCTTTTACCGCATGGCCTTCTCGGCCCTGCTGCTGGCCCCCCTGGCTCTTGTGCGGCGGGGAGAGTTCCAGGCCCTCCGGCGGCGGGAGCTGGGGCTGAGCCTCCTCAGCGGGGCCTTTCTGGGGGTCCACTTCGCCTGTTACTTCGAGGCCCTCCGCTGGACCTCCATCGCCGCGGCAGTGGTGCTGGTGGACACGGAGGTGCTGTTTGTGGCCCTGGCCTCGGTGCTGGTTTTGCGGAAAAAGCTCAGCCGCCGGGCCTGGACGGCGGTGCTGTTGGCCTTCGGCGGCGGCGCGGCGGCGGCCCTGGCGGACTCCGGGGGAGGAGGAACCGCCCTTCGGGGGAATTTGTTCGCCCTGACGGGATCTTTGTGCATGGCGGTCTATACCATGCTGGGGGCCGTCTGCCGGAGGACCCTCTCCACCACGGTGTACACAGCGCTGGTCTATTCCTCGGCCACGGCCACGGTGCTGGCCGCCGCCCTGGCGGGAGGACAGGCTCTCATAGGCTGGGGCCCGGTCAATCTGCTGGCGGGCCTGGGCATGGCGGTATTCTGCACGCTGCTGGGGCACAGCGTATTCAGCTGGGGCCTGAAGTACCTGCCCCCGGCTTTTGTGTCCACGGCGAAGCTGCTGGAGCCGGTTTTCGCCTCCGTGTGGGGGCTGCTGCTCTTTGGCGAGCGGCCCGGCGTCCTGGTGATGTTCGGCGGGACGCTGATTCTGCTGGGCATCGGGCTCTACAGCCGGGAGGAAGCGTAGGAAGGAGCGTTTATGGAACATACTATGAAGGTCCAAATCGTCCCCATGAACGGGGACCATCTGGACGAGGCGGCGGAGCTGGAGCGGGTCTGCTTCCCGGACCCCTGGTCCCGGAACATGCTCAAGGAAGAGCTGGAAAACGACCTGGCGGCCTTCCTGGTGGCCCTGGACGAACAGGGGGCCGTGGCGGGCTACGCGGGGCTTCAGGTGGTGCTGGACGAGGGCTACATTCTCAACGTGGCCGTCCGGCCGGACTGCCGCCGCCGGGGGGTGGCGGGACAGCTTTTGCAGGTTTTCCTGGACTTTGCCAGGGGGAACCGGCTGGCCTTTTTAACCCTGGAGGTCCGGGCCTCCAACTACCCCGCCATCGCGCTGTACGGAAGCCGGGGCTTCCGGGGCGTGGGGCGGCGGAAGAATTACTATGAACACCCGAAGGAGGACGCGGTCATCATGACCCTGGACCTCACCGGGGAACAGGAGGACGCGTGATGGAACTGAGACTGGCCTCTCCGGAGCAGGTGGCGGCGGTCTACCGGAGGGACTTGAAGCCCTCCTTTCCTCCGGCGGAGCTGAAGCCCCTGGAGAATATCCAGGCCATGTGCCGGGACGGCTGCTACCGGCCCTGGTGCCTCTTCGACGGGGAGGAGATCGCGGGGGAGTGCTTCCTCTGGCTGGGCCGCCCCGGCTGGGCGCTGCTGGACTACCTCTGTGTGGCGGAGGACCGCCGGAACGGCGGCGCGGGGGCCCTGATGCTGGAGCTTCTCCGCCGGGCGGAGCCGGAGGGAAGCGTGATTCTGGTGGAGAGCGAGGCCCCGGTCCATGCGCCGGACCCGGCGATGGCGGAGCGGCGGCTGGGCTTTTATGCCCGCTGCGGCCTGCGGACCGCCGGATACGACACGGACGTGTTCGGCGCCCACTACAAGACGCTGTACCTTTCCGAGGGGCCCGTGCCGGACGAGCGGCTGATGGAGGAGAACCGGTTCATCTACCAGGACCGTTTTCCCAGGGAGAAGTATGACCGCTACGTCCGCATTCCCCGGGACCCGGCGGCGGAGCCCGTCGCCCAGGTGCCCTGGAACGAGGATTGAGGGAGGGAGACCATGAAAATTCTAGGCTTTGAGTCCTCCTGCGACGAGACCGCCGCGGCGGTGGTGGAGGATGGGCGGATCGTGCTGTCCGACGCCATTGCCTCCCAGGTGGAGATTCACGCGCTTTACGGCGGCGTGGTGCCGGAAATCGCCTCCCGGAAGCACGTGGAGGCCGTCGCCGCCCTGACGGACAAGGCCCTGGCGGACGCGGGCTGCAAGCGTTCCGACATTGACGCGGTGGCGGTGACCTACGCGCCGGGGCTCATCGGCGCGGTGCTGGTGGGGCTGAGCTTCGCCAAATCCGTTGCCCTGGGGCTGGGAGTGCCCCTGATCCCTGTCCACCACATCCGGGGCCACATCGCCGCCAACTACCTGGCCTTCCCCGATCTGGAGCCCCCCTTTCTGGCCCTGGCCATCTCCGGGGGGAATACCCTGCTCATCGACGTGGCGGGCTATACGGACATGCGCATCCTGGGGGGAACACGGGACGACGCGGCGGGGGAGTGCTTCGACAAGGCGGCCCGGGTCCTGGGCCTCAGCTACCCCGGCGGAAAGCCCATCGACGAGCTGGCCCAACAGTCGGCGGGCGGCGTGTACCAATTGCCTCAGGCCCACGTGGACGGTGCGCCCCTGGACATGAGCTTCTCCGGATTGAAAACGGCGGTGGTGAATCTGGCCCACCACGCGGAACAGGTGGGGGAGCCCCTGGACCGGGCGGCCCTGGCCCGGGATTTTTCCCAGGCCGTCAGCGACGCCCTGGTGCCCCGCGCCATGGAGGCGGCGAGGCTCACGGGGCGGAAGACCGTCGTGGCCGCCGGAGGCGTGGCGGCGAACTCCGTCATCCGGGCGGACCTGGAGCGGGCCTGCCGGGAGGCGGGAATCAAGCTCTACCTGCCGCCCCTGCGCCTGTGCGGGGACAATGGGGCCATGATCGCCGCTCAGGGCTATTACGAATACCTGGCGGGCCATACGGCGGGGATGGAGCTGAACGCCTACGCCACCAGGGATATTTCCTTCCACGCATGTTAGGATGTCGACGGACGCTGAAAATGCTGCCGATGGGAAGGAAGAACGTTACGGGAGGCTGCGCAGCTCTTGGCGGCAAAGCCGCCTTAGAGATGCGGCGTACCCCTTGCGGGTGAACCCAGGAGGGGTTCCTCTCATTTTCAATCACAACGACCTATCCTTCCAGGGGGTCCCACAGGCACCGCTCCAGGTCCACCGTGCCGTCCGGCCGGAAGACCACGCCCTCCGCCTCCAGCAGGGCCCGCTGGGTTCCGGGGGCGTGGGCGTCAAAGGCGGCTTTTGTACCGCCGAAGCGGTCCACTACCCGGTGGCATGGAAGTCCTGGGTCCCGGCAATCCGCCAGGGCGTAGCCCAC
>VSMY01000139.1 GCA_009773995.1 Oscillibacter sp.
GGGAGAAGCCGCCTTTCGTCCTGCCGCCCGCAAACCCGGACCAGCGCCGGGTCTTCGCTTATCTCCAAAAGAGAGGCGTTGCCCCAAAGGTTATCCGGGCCTTCGTGGACGCTGGACTTCTCTATGAGGACGCTCAATACCACAACTGCGTGTTTGTGGGCAGGGATGGCAGCGGCCAACCCAGATTCGCCAGCAAGCGCGGCACCTGTGACCTGGGCGGCTCCAGCTTCAAGCGGGATGTCCTCGGCAGCGACAAAAAGATAGGCTTCCGCCTGCCCTGCGACCCGGAGATCAAGGAAGTGGCTGTCTTTGAGGCCCCTATAGACCTCATGAGCTTCTGCACCCTCTGCCCGGAGGTCCACAGCAACGCCGTCGCCCTCTGCGGGCTGTACAGCGGGCCCCTGGACACTTATCTCAAAGACCATCCGCACCTGAAATCCATTAAGCTCCTGCTGGATAGCGATGAGCCGGGAATCAGGGCGGCAAAGGAGATGCGGGAGCGGTATCGGGAGGCCGGGTATGAGGTGGAAATCCGGGTTCCCAAGTTCGGGAAGGACTGGAACGCCCAGCTCATGTACAAGCTCACGGGCATCCTGGAGGAGGTGAAGCCGCCCAAAAGCAAAGAAAATCCAATGAAAAAGGAGGAATTACAGCCTATGGCTAACTTATCCAAACTCGTCGACAACCGGAACGCCTCGACCGCCAAACGGCGGGAGGAACGGCAGCAGGACAAGGAGACCGCCTCCAGTCTTCGGGATACCAGCGTCACGCAGATCACCAGCGACCCGGAGAAATTTGCCCGCTACCTTACCATGCAGGGGACAACCCGTCCTATGGCGCCGGAAACATCGCCCTGGCCATGGCCCAGCTCCCGGAGGCCACCGTTGTCCATACCAAAGAGCGCTGGAAGGACCTAGGCCGCTTCGTCCGGGACCCGGAGCTAAAAAACGGCGCCAGTGTCTTCACCCGGTCCGCCTCGGGCCGGGGCTACAGCCTTACCAGCGTCTACGACGTGTCCCAGACCCAGGGCCGGGAGCCGCGAAGACTCCAGCTCAAGGACAAGAGCGAGCCCATGGAAGCGGCCCTGACCGTCCTGCTGGACTTCGCCCCCGTCGAGGTCACTGCCGACAAGAAGCTGTCCGCCGGAGCCTATTACGACCCGCAGAAGATGACGCTGGCAGTCAACCCCAGCTATTCGGACAGCAAGGCGTTCGCGGCCATCGCCGCCCAGATCGCCCAGGCCCGCTTCCACGATTGGGGCCGCAATCCCACCTACAGCCGGGAGAGCTGCGAGCTGAGCGCCCAGAGCGTGTCGTACATCCTCTGCCGCCGCTTTGGCATCCCGTGCGAGCTGCCGGACCTGAGCAAGCTGGCGGAGCGGTACCAGGGCTGGACGGCGGACGACCGTCTGAACGTTCTGAAAGGCATCCAGGACATGAGCCGCCGGATCGGCGGCGCTATTGAGAAGACCATCGCCCCGCCCCAGCGGCAGGCTCCCGCCCGAAGCGAGGGCGAGAGATAGCCCCACTATTTTGAATACGAGGAGATCAACAATATGAAAAGAACAATTCCTTTGTTCCTGGCGACATTCCTGCTTTCCATGCTCCTGGCCATTCCCGCCCAGGCCGCCGAGGCCGATCAGACCGCCGAATCGGGCAAAGCCAGCGCTTACTACCCCATCTCCGTGGAGGAGTACACGGCGGGCGACTTCGATGAGCTCCGCATCCAGAAGGTGTACCAGCTCTCCCTGGACGACGACCCCAGCCTCATTCCCACCGGGGACTTCGAGCGGAACGGGCGGCTGTACTACCTGTTGGACATGACCCGGAAGGACGAGGTGGGGGTGGATACCAAGCCCCACGTCCAGACCGTGACCATGCCCAGCGACACCAATAATATGGAGAAAATCCTCCAGACCCTGGACACCGAGATTGAGACCGTCACGGAGGACGGCTACACCGGGAAACTGCACCTGGACCACACCACGGTTAAGGTCACCACGGACGGCTACGCCACCAAGACCGGGACCGTCTCCGCTACCAGGACTTATCCGAACCTTTCTGAAGCGGACCTCTCCCTGGTGCCCAAGACCATCTCGGACGGCGGGCGGAGCCTGACCCTGGCGGACGTGCAGTGGAGCAATTCCACCCAGGAGGAGGGCGACGGCGTGGTGACCCGCTACACCGCCACGGCCCGCTACACCGGCAGCACCTCCAGCAAATACGCCACCGGATATACGGTGACGGCGGACTACTCTGGCGAGGTGTCCAAGACCGGCTGTAATGTGGTTACCTATACCGCCGTGTTCGGCAGCGTCGAGGCCCCGAAGGACTCCGGCGTCCAGGACGGCGAACCCGTTGACGTTTCCGGCATTGGGCGTCCGCTCATGATCGGCGGCGTGGTGCTGGCGCTGGCCCTGGGCGGCGCGTTTGCTTTCAAAAAGATTCGAAGGAGATGAAGAACCCTTGAAATTGAAAACTTTCCTGCTGGTCTGCATGATCTGCGCCCTGTGCGTGGTTCCGGCCAGCGCCCTCGAGTACAGTTATGACGGGGCGGACGATTTCCTGTTCGCCCGGCCCACCAGCGACGACACCATCTATGAGGAGGAGAATCCCAACGTGGACCGGAGCAAGAACGTGGCCCTGGTGGCTCCCGGCTTCGGCACCCCCACCAGCTACCTCCCCGGCTCCGGCGAACACCTGACCCCGAACCTTGTTCCCGGAGCGCTCTCCGGCGGGCTGGTGAATCAGGTGGGTGGAGCGAATTACTCCGTTTCGGAGGACGGAATCTCCAGCGGCATGGGCGGGTTCCTGCCCAGCACGTCGATCTTCGCCAGCGGAAGCGGCTCCTCCGGCAATGCCACGCCCCCGGAACATTTCACCGTCACCACCCGACCCAATGAATCGACCTCTGTGGGCTTCACCAGCGTCACCGAGGGCAGCTACTACGCCAACGGCTCCCTGGGCACGCTGAAGATTCCTGCCATTGGCCTGAACGTCAAAATCGTCCAAGGCACGGACAGCGCCGCGCTGAAAAAGGGCGTGGGCCACTTCGAAGAGACCTCCATCTGGAACGGCAACGTCGGATTGGCGGCCCACAACCGGGGGACCAATTCCTACTTCGGCAAAATCCATACCCTGGAGGCCGGGGACGAGATTACCCTCACCACGAAGGAGGGTACCCGGACCTATGAAGTCACCTCCGTCGCCAAGGTCACTGAGACCGACCGGAGCAGCCTGGAGAACACTTCTGAAAACTGCCTGACGCTGTACACCTGCGTCCGAGACGAGCGGGACCTCCGGTGGTGTGTGAGAGCGGTTGAACTGACCGATTAAACCAGCCCGAACTGTCTGCCGATTCCAATAGACATCCCTCCAAATCTGTGGTAGTGTTACGGTTGCAAAAGCCCCAACAAAGTCACGGAAACGGAGGAAACAGCTATGAAAGGCGCAAGAAGAATACTTCAAATGTTGGCGGGCGGATTTTTGACGGCGGCGCTGCTGGCAGGCCCGGCCCTGGCGGCGGACCCGGAGATTCGGGTGGGCAGCTACAAGGGCAATACCCTGGAGGCAGGCGAAAGGAGCTGCCTCATCATCGGTCCTGCCGGAGCGGAATACCAAGCAAGCTCCAGCGCCCCGGAGGTTATCACACTCGAACGAGTCCTGACCTATTGGGTGGCGGTGGCCAAGGCGGAGGGCTCGGCTGAAATCATCGTCACCAATGAGGCCGGAAGCACCGGCAGCCTGACGCTGACAGTAGGAGCGGCGGAACCATCCTCCGTCCCCAGCGAAACCCTGGACCTCTCCGCCAATCTGGATATCCGCCTGGAGATGGTCCGCCTCATCAATGAGGTGCGCCGGGAGAACGGCCTCTCTGAGCTGCCCATGGACGAATCCCTCATGAACGCCGCCCAGGACGTCTCCGGCCAGTGCGTCAAGGAGCACAGGCCCTATGACCACATGGCCCTCATCCGCTACGGCTGGCCCTACGGCGGACTCTACAATTTGACAGTGTTCACCGCCTATGGCTGCCCGGATATCGCCCGGCAGGCTGTCGATTACTGGATCGCGTCGCCAAGGCACTACAAAACCATGCTGCTGGAGGAGGCGTCCCATGTCGGAACCGGCGTTACCTTCAAAAACGGAAAAGCCTACTGTTACATGGTGGTGGGCGATCCTACCGGACATAACCCCTACGAATAAGGAATCTCACACCACACGGAGGCCCATTGGCAAATCGCCAATGGGCCTTTTTTCGTTGCCAAATTTAATTCGGAAAGGAAACTTTTATGCATCAAAAGAATCACTCTCTGCGAACGCGCCTGACGGCCCTGCTGCTGGCGCTGGTCTGCGTCCTGGGCCTGTTCCCCACCACGGCCTTCGCCGCCGGGGACACCATCACGCTGAAGGAATTCGGCCACTCCGGCGTGGCCTATGAGTCCGCGGCCCTGGGGCGCTGTACGCTTCATGAAATGAATTTCACCAATGGGAACCAGACCACCACCGGCTTCTGCGGCACCAAGGGCGGCGGCATGGGGACCTCCCTCCAGGGCCAGACCTGGGGGAACAAGCGCTCCATCTCGGACCCCACCGTGGAAACCATGATGGCCTACTACTACGCCCACTCCACCGGCGTCTTCACCGATGAGGCGGAGGCCCTGGGCGTGGCGGACGTCTGGGGGCCTGGGTATCGTTGGTACATGAACGCCTGGGTGCAGGCTTGTATCTGGCGCTATCAGCAGGGCAGCATGAGCGACCCCGTCGTGGCTTGCGCCGAGGAGCTCATGGCCGTCTACAACACCCTGGAGGGCACCCACTACACCAGCATTGACCAGAAGCAGGGCGAGAGCTCCTTCCGGGACCGGACGCAGTTCATTCTGGATCTGGGCAGCCAGGGCGTTTGGGGAAAATGCGCCGTGTATGAGTACACCTTCACCGGCGCGGGTTCCAGCTCCCACCCTGCCAGCGGCGTCCAGAAGATCATCCTGGGCGACCTTACGGTGGAGCATATTGAGCAGGAGGAATACGTCCTCATTGTCAAGAAGGTGGACGCTACCAATCCCAGCAAGGGCCTCCCCGGAGCGGGATTCCATATTGAATCCACCAACGGCTCCTACTCCAAGGACGTCATCACCGGGGAGGGCGGAGTCTACCGGATCAATGGCCTCAGCGCCGGTACATACGCCGTCACGGAGACCGCGCCCCCTCCGGGCGGATATGAGATCGACAGCGCCGCCCCGCAGTATGTCACCCTGCCCAGCAATGGGAACAATACCGTGACGGTTACCTTCCGGGACAGCATCACCACCACCGGAGAGGGCAGCATCCGAAAAGTGGACGCGGACAACCCGACAAAGGGCCTCGCGGGAGCCGTGATCAAAATTACCGGCGTGGATAACAGCTTTGTGGGGACCTACACCACCGCCGAGGGCGGCTGGCTGACGGACGTCCCCTGGAAGGACATGCCCGTCGGAAGCTTCGTGGCGGAGGAGGTCACTCCGCCGGAGAATTACAGCCTCAGCCCGGACCCCGCCAAGGTCAAGCAGACCTTTGTCTGGGACGGAAAGACGGACGTGTCTCTCGTTTTTGAAAACGACAGCAAGGTCAAAGTCAAGCTCCTGAAGCTGGACGATTCCAACAATCCCCTGCCCGGCGCGGTGTTCAATATTCTGAAGGACGGGCAGATCATCGGTACGGAGGCCACCAAGGAGGACGGAAGCATCACCGTCACCGATGTGACGGAGGGCCTGTACGCCTTTGTGGAGGTGAGCGCCCCGGCCCCCTGGGCCAAGCTGGATGATCCCGTGATTGTTCATGTGGATCAGGCGGACGTCAACGGCGGCGAGACCATCACCGTCTCCGCGGCGGACAAGAAGCTGCCGAACCTGACTATCCTGAAACGGGATTCCCAGTCTGGCGAGGTCATCCCGAATACTCATTTTGAGATCAAGGGCATCCACTACGGATATCACAACGACGTGACCACCGGCCCGGATGGCAAGGCCGTCCTCACAGGCATCCCCGTGGATTCTTACGAGGTGTCTGAAAAATCCGTGCCGGACCCCTGGGTTGTCGGGGACGAGCCCACTCAGGTAATCTGGTTGGGGGCCGG
>VSMY01000014.1 GCA_009773995.1 Oscillibacter sp.
TATGACGACCCCGTGGACCGTCTGAACCTGAACAAGGAAATGACCGCCCTGAAGGACGAAATCAACCGCATTGCGGATTCCGCCAACTTCAACGGGATCAAGCTCCTGAACGGCGATCTGGACCCCATTAAGAAGGCCGCCGCGGACCAGGCCGCTACCGACTCTGCCGCCGCTTCTGCGTTTACCGACGTGACCGTGACCCCTTCTAAGGACCACGAGACCGGAAAGACCTCTCAGAAGATGGCCTTCACCGTGGACCTGACCCAGTTCAGGGCCACCAGCACCGCCGCCGCCGGAGAGACGGTAACCGTTAACTTTAACGGCATCACCTTCGCGGGAACGGCCGGCGGTTCCGGCACGGTCACTTGGAACACCCAGCCCGTTGCGAACACCACGACGGTGACGATCGGCGGCACCCAATTCAAGTGCACCTCTGCCTCGAACGGCATCTATAAATTTGAGGCCGTCAGCACTCCTACCGCCGCCAACAGCTTCAGCGGATCCCTGGCTGCTGCGGTTATTACGAAGGGCGCTAATACCGAGGTCAACCAGGGCGAAAACATTGTGGCCCACATCGATAAGGAGCAAATCGTCGGCGGCCTGACGAAGCAGGCCCAGGGCAGCTTCGCTCTGACCGGCGCCATGGTGCAGGACGGCATGGAGCTGAAAATCGGCGATACCACCTATACCTTCGCCGTGGGCAAGGACAGCAAGGTGACCGGAACCAACGTGGTGGACCTGAAGGATCTGGCCTTGGGAGCCGACGGCAACCTCAGTGCCGAGGACCTGAAGACCGCCGCCGCCCGCCTCTCCGGCGTGGCCAACGGCAAGGGAGACTTTATCGTCACCAACGACGCCAACAGCGCGACTATCAGCCTGACCGAGCGGCTCACCAGCGACGGAAAGCCCAAATACGAGCTGGAAGGCCCCACCGAGGCGACCAAAAACGACGCCACCTGGAAAACCACCGACGGTAAGGGCGTCGTTCAGTACGGCAAGGCCTCCGGAGCCCAGACCGACGGCAGCATCGCCGGTAAGCTGACCCTCCAAATCGGCGATACCTCCGACTCCTTCAACAGCCTGGACGTCAAGATCGGCGACATGCACGTCTCCGCCATGGGCATCATGGATACCAATGCGACGACCGGAGACTTCACCGGAGTGCAGGCCGGAAAGTCTATCAATGACATTGATATCAAAACTCCCGGAGCCGCCCACGACGCCATTGACGTCATCAAGGGAGCCATCAACTATGTTTCCTCCATCCGCGGCGACCTGGGCGCTATCCAGAACCGTCTGGAGCACACCGCCAACAACCTGAGCGTCATGGCGGAGAACATCCAGGACGCGGAATCCACGATCCGCGATACCGACGTGGCCGAGGAAATGATGGCCTACACCAAGAACAACATCCTGGTGCAGTCCGCTCAGGCCATGCTGGCCCAGGCCAACGCGGTTCCCCAGGGCGTGCTGCAGCTCCTCGGCTAATTTGCCGCAGACTGAACACGCAGACGAAAACACCCAGCGTTTACGGGGCGGGCGTGAGCCCGCCCCGTTTCCCTGTTTTTGGGAAAGCCGCCGAAGGGCGGCGGTTTTCTCAAGAATAAGGAGGAAAGGAACGATTTTTATGGAACGGAAACCGGTTCTATCCATCGGTATCATTTTCAAAAATGAGATTCGCTGCCTGGAGCGGTGCCTGAAATCTCTCCAGCCTCTGCGGGAGGCGCTTCCCTGTGAGCTGGTCATGGCGGACACCGGATCCGGCGACGGAAGCCGGGAGGTTGCCCGGAAGTATGCGGATATCCTCTTTGACTTCCCCTGGATCAACGATTTTTCCGCCGCCCGGAACGCGGTGATGGACCGCTGCTCCGGCAAGTGGTATTTCTCCATCGACGCCGACGAGTGGCTGGATGCGGATATCAGCGGGCTGGTGGAGTTTTTCTCTCCCGGAAGCGACGAGCCGAAGACGGACATCTGCGCGGTGATGGAGCACAACTATTACTGGCCGGACTTCAACCGGGGCTATGGATCCTTCATGCCCTGGCGGCTGCTGCGCATGTCCACCGGCATCCGCTTCCAGGGGGAAATTCATGAAATTTGGCCTATGGAGGGCCGCCAAGGCATCCTCCTGAGCAAGGTGCTGCTGCACCACGACGGCTATGTGGCGATGAACGTCGGAAAAGGACAGGGCAAACGGGAGAGGAACCTCAAGCTCCTCCGGGCGAGGCTGGAAAAGGAACCGGACAGTCTGCTGGTTCGGGTGCAGATGATTGAAAGCGGCGGGATGGAGCCGGATTTTGAAGAGCAGCTCCGGGCCGCCGTCTCCCTGGTGAAGAAGCGGGCCAAGGATTGGAACATCCTGGGTCCCACGACTATGCGCCACGCCGTTTCCAGTGCCCGGGAGCGGAAGCTGCCGGAGATAGAAGAGTGGATTCACATGGCGGAGGAGCTGTTCCCGGACTCCTGCTTCACCCGCATGGACACGGCCTTTAACGCCGCCGCCTACTACCTGGAGGCGGAGAATTTTAGCGAGAGTGCCCGCTGGGCGCAAATCGGCCTGAAGGCCCACGAGGATTTCCGGGAGGGCCGGGGCGACTTTACCGGGCAGATTTACGGGTCCCTGCAAACCTCCACGCCCATCAGCGAAGCGGCGCTGGGCGTCATTTTGGCGAGGGCCCTGTTTGAACAGGGGCGCGCCGACGAGGCGGCGGCCCCGCTGGAAGGCGTTGCCTTCACGGCGCTGGATAAACAGTGGACCCAGAACACGCTGGAGACCCTGCAAATGTTCCACTTCCGCAGCGAGATGGACACCGCCCCGCTGATTACCCGGTTTTGGGAGGAAATCAGCCTCCCGGAGCCCAACCGGGAGTGGGCGGAGGAGCGCCGGGCCGCGTTCCTCCAGACGGCCCTGCCCCGTTTTAAGGCGGACTACATGGCCAGAGAGACGGGCGATCCCACCTTCCGCCGCCGGGTGTATACCCTCTATCAGCCGCTGGCGGGCAAATGCGTCCTGGGCACAGCGGCCGCAATTCTGGAGAGCGATTCCCCGGAGGAACTGGGAGCGCTTATAAACACGGTGGAGAACTGGGAGACGTTCCCCGTTTCGGCCCTGTCCCACGCCCTCCGGGCGGGAACGGTCTTCCCCGCGGCGTCTAACCCGGTGAAGATTGAGGAGCTGGACGGCCTGGCGTCCCGCCTGGCGGGGAACTGGGCGGAGCTGTACGATATCCTGCGGCAGGCGGTTTCCAACGATTACGCCGGGAGCTGGCAGACGCTGGCCTGGGCGCAGTGCCTTGCCGCGGCGGCGGTCCGGACCTTCCCCTGGAAGGGCGACGCCCCGGAGGGCATGGAGCTGGCCCGCATCTTTGCCAGGGTGGAGAAGGACTTCATCACCGGCTGCTACGCGCCGGAGATCCTGCGGGAGGGCAATCTCTGCGTCCTGCCGCCCATGCACCGCGTCGGCTGGTACTGCGCCCAGGCGTTTGACGACTTGGAGGCGGGAGACGCCGCGGGCTACGTGCGCCTGCTCCGGGCGGGGCTGGCCTCCTGCGAGTCGATGAAGGACATGGTGGAGTTCCTGGCGGAGCGTACGCCGGAGCTTCAGGCCCAGCTGCCCAGCGCGGAGCTGCTGGTCATGGCGGAAAAGATACGGATGATGCTGGCGGCCTATCCGGAGGACGACCCGGCGGTGGAGGCGGTTAAGCAGAGCCCGGCCTATCAGCGGGTGGCCTATTTAATAGAGGAGAACCAGCCATGAAGGTTGTCATCTTGGCCGGCGGGCTGGGGACCCGCATCAGTGAGGAGAGCCATCTCAAGCCCAAGCCCATGATTACCATCGGCGAACAGCCGATTTTGTGGCACATCATGAAGTATTACTCCAGCTTCGGCTTCCATGATTTTGTGATTTGCTGCGGGTACAAGGGCCACATTATCAAGGAGTATTTCGCGGACTATTATCTCTACCGTTCCGACGTGACCTTCGATTTCTCGGCGGAAAACCGGATGACGGTCCATGCAAATGTGGCCGAGCCCTGGCGGGTGACGCTGGTGGACACGGGGCTGAACACCCAGACCGGCGGGCGGGTGAAGCGCGTGCGGAAGTACATTGGAGACGAGCCCTTTATGCTGACCTACGGCGACGGGGTGAGCGACGTGGACTTCGAGGCGCTTCTGGCCCAGCACCGGGCCTCGAAAAAGCTGGTGACGCTGACGGGCATCCAGCCCGGCGGCCGCTTTGGCGTTCTGGACCTGGACGAGACCGGCAGGACGGTCTCCGGCTTCCGGGAGAAGGCCAAGGAGGACGGGGGCTGGATCAACGGCGGCTTCATGGTGATGGAACCGGAGGTCTTCCGTTACCTCGGCGAGGAAGAGGGCTGCATTCTGGAGCGCGAGCCGCTGGAGCGCCTGGCGGCGGAGGGAAACCTGGGAATTTACAAGCATTACGGTTTCTGGCAGTGCATGGACACCCAGCGGGACCGGGGGCTTTTGGAGAACCTCTGGCGGCAGGGGAGAGCGCCTTGGAAGGTGTGGGAAGAGAACGCGTGAGCGCGCCGGAAAATCCGGACAGAGGCCCGATTTGACTGGGAAGGAGTGTGCCCCATGATCTCCGTGATTATGCTGACCTACAACCGGGAGAAGCTGGTTTCCCGGGCCATCGAGAGTATTTTGGCTCAGACGTACCGGGACTTTGAATTTTTGATTGTGGACAACGGGTCCACGGACCGCAGCGGGCAGATTGCGGAGGAATACGCCGCCGGGGACGGCCGCATCCGGGTGATTCACCGGGAGCGGGGAAACATCGGCTCCGGCCGCAACGCCGGACTGGACGCGGCCAAAGGGGATTCCATCGCCTTTATTGACGACGACGACTGGGCGGAGCCGGATTTCCTGGAATTCCTGTTGGCGCTGCTGGAGGAGAACGGGGCGGACGTGGCCATCTGCGGCGCGGCGGACAAAAGCTTTGACGAAAAGAAGGTTATGACTGCGGAAGAGGCTCTGATCGAGCTGATGTGGCGGAAGAAGTACAACATGGCGTTTCCCACCAAGCTCTTCCGCCGGGAGCTGATGGAGCACCTGCGGTTCCCGGAGGACGGAGCGTATGACGACATTGCCCTCATGTACCGCCTGCTGGCGGAGGCGGAGACGGTGGCCTATCACGGCCTGCCCAAGTACACGTTTTACCGCCACGAGGGAAACAATTCCGCCTGGACGACGAACCACAGCCTGCTGACGCCGGAGACGCTGGAGGAGTACTTGAGGGCCTACCGCGCCAGAACGGTGTGGCTCAGTGAACGGTTCCCGGCCGGCGCGGCGTCCTTCCGCTATTTCGAGTGGTCCTTCATGATCTCCATGGTAGAGAAAATAGACCGCCTGGGCCTGAAGGACTGCGAGCCCCAGCGGAAGGCCATGGAGCGGGAGCTGTCCGCCGGCCGCGAGGAGTTTTTGCGTGCGCCGGAGCTGCTGCCCTTTGAGCGGGAGTGGATGATGGAGTACATAAAAGGAGAATGAACATCATGGAAAACAAGTTGACCGCCCGGCGTCTGGCGATTGTGCCGACGACGAACTGCTCTTTAAAATGCCGGCTCTGCTGCGATTTTCTCAATGGCCCGGTGGAGCGCCGGGACATCCCCTTTGAAGAGGTATGCCGGGACGTCGACGCCTGCTTCGAGCTGATTGACCATGTGGAATGGCTGCAGTTCGTGGGGGGCGAGGTGTTTGTATACCGGGATTTTCCGAAGCTGCTGGATTACGCCCGGAAGTACCGGGACCGTTTTGACCGCCTGATTATCGAGACCAACGGGACGGTGTTCCCCAAGGAGGACGGACAGGCCGCTATTTTGGCCTACGGCGGGGATATTACCATCATGGTCAGCGATTACGGCGAATTGTCCCGGGCCTGCGGGCAGTTTGTGGCGTTTGCGGAGGAGCATCAGATTGATATCCGCCTGAAAAAGTATCACGGGGAAGACCAGTACTATGACGGCTGGATTGATAACAACGATCCCCATGACCTGAAAGAACCGGGGGATGTGCTGGAGGTCAACGCGAAAAACTGCCCGCAGTACATCTGCCGGAACATGCACTGCTTCAACGGAAAGCTCTACCGCTGCTCAAATTCCTGCTTCATGCAGGAAATGGGCCTCTTCCCGCCGAAGGACGGGGATTTTGTGGACCTGCGGGACGGCTCCAGGACCGTAGAGGAAAAGCGGGAGATCATCGGCGAGTTCTACACCCGCGCCCGGCGTTCCTGCCGGTACTGCAAGTTCAAGTATATCGGCGTGCTTCCCCGCCACCCGGCGGCGGAACAGCTGTGAGGGCGGGAGCATGAGCGTTTTTTCCGGGTTTTTTCCTCTGGGCTTGGGAACCTCCCGGCTTCCCGTCAGCGGTCCGAAGGACGCGGAGGGGCTGGAACGGTCCGTTGCGATTGTCCTGCGGGCCCTGGAATTGGGCGTCAATTACGTTGACGTAGGGCACAACTATTCCGCCGGCATGGCGCCCCGGGTACTGAAGGAGGCGTTCCGCCGGACGAAGCGCCCGTTTTCCACCATGGTAAAGGTCCAATACGGCGAGGACCGGACGTCGGACGACGCCCGCCGCCGGGCGGAGCTGCATTTGACCGCCATGGGCCTGGAGAGGGCGCGGTTTTTCACCTGCTGGAGCATCTGGAGTTGGGAGGATTTCCAGCGCATTATGGAACCGGGCGGAATTTATGAGGGAGCGGAGAAACTGAAGGCGGAGGGCGTGGTGGAGCATATTTGCGCGTCCCTGCACGCGCCTCCGGCGGACATGATACGGATGATTGAAAGCGGCGTCTTTGAGGGCGTGACGGTGTCTTACTCCCTGCTGAACGCCGCCCAGATGCGCCCGGTTTTGGACGCCGCCCAGGCCCGGAACGTAGGCGTGGCGGTGATGAATCCCCTGGGCGGCGGACTGATTGCCCAGAACCGTTCGTTTTTCTCATTCGCCTGCTGCGGGCCGGACGGCGGAAACGCCGTTCACGCGGCTCTGCGTTTTGTGAAGGCCCATCCGGCGGTGGATATCGTACTGGGCGGCGTAAGCAGCACGGAGGAGCTGGAGGACAGCGCGGGCCTTTTTTCCGCGCCGGATTCGGAACCGCCGGAGGCGCGTATGGAGCGGGCGCTGTCCGGCCTGTCCGGCATTCAGGGCTTTTGCACCGGGTGCAAGTACTGCGCGGGCTGTCCTCAGGGCATTCCCACGTATGCGCTGATGAAGGCGCGGAACGCCCTGCTGTTTGATCCGGCGGCGTCCTATAACCGGCGGGGGCCGGAGGAGCTGCTGTATGACCTGGAGATATTCCGGAAGCTCTATTATGAGGCCGGCTGGCTTCCCGCTTCGGGAGAGAATCCCTGTGTGGGCTGCGGAAAATGCGAAAGGGCGTGTACGCAGAAGCTGGACGTGATCGAGGGCGTTTCCGAGATTTACCGGCGGGCGGAACGGGCCGGCTATACGGAGGCGGCGCATAAGGCGCGGCTGGCGGAGCTGCTGGGGGGAAAGGGCTATCGAAAGGTAGGGCTCTATCCCAGCGGGGGCTTTTCCAGGCTGGTTATCCGGCTGTATCGGGAGTTTTTCGGAGAGCCCGCCTTTGCGTGGATGCTGTTTAACAGCGACGAGAAGACCTGGGGCCAGCGGGACGAGGGGTATGTGATTCACGCGCCTCAGGAGATTCCGGAGCTTTGCCCGGATATGATACTGGTGTGTACCTATCGTTTTGAAGAGGAAATTGCCCGGAGCCTGCGCCCCTATGAGGAGCAGGGCGTACGCATCGAAAAACTGCACCGGGAGGGAGACGTCCCCTGGGTGTTTTAGCCAGAACGAAAAGGAGGCTTTCACAGTGGAGCAGCTGGAAATGTATCAAACCGGAATCGCCATTACCATGGCGTGCAACCTGAAATGCCGGTTGTGCAGCAACTACGCGCCCTATTACGCCCACCCGGCGTACCATTCCCTGGACTACCTCAAGGAGATGATGCGCCGTTATTTCACGGTGGTCACCCGCGTACGGAAGCTGATGTTTACCGGCGGCGAGCCCCTTCTGCATCCGGCGCTGGGGGGACTGATGGAGGACCTCTGCCAATACCGGGATCGGATTGACGTTTTCGGCGTCATTACCAACAGCGGCCTGGCGCCGGGGCCGGATGTGCTGGACGCCGCCCAGGAATTTGGAGAGAAGTTCCACTTCCTGATTGACGATTACGGCCCGGAGCTGTCCGTAAAGGCGCAGGAAACCGCCGCCCTTCTGGACAGCCGGGGCATTCGGTACATTCTGCGCAATTACACGCCGGACAACCCCCACTGCGGGGGCTGGGTGGATTTTGGAGACCTGAGCCGGAAGAAATGCCAGACCCAGGCGGAGGCGGAAGCCCTGTACGCGAAGTGCGCCTATCCGCAGAAGCTCCATTTCGCCTTCGACCTGGTGGACGGAGCCATGTATCCCTGCGGCCCCAGCCGGCGGTGCCGGGAGCTGGGCGTGGCGGTGGAGGACAGCGAGTACATCGACCTGTTTGACGACTCCCTCAGCGCGGCGGAGCAGCGGGAGAAAATCGCCGCGATTTACCGCAAAAAGAGCTTGGCGGCCTGCGCCTACTGCAACGGGATGCACGAGGATTCCCCGCGCTTTCAGCCGGGCCAGCAGCTGACGGCCGGCGAGCTGGCCAAGGTGCGGGAGGGAGCAAGGTTTTACGCGGATATTCAATCGAAAGCGGAATAGGGTGAGGGCATGTCCAAGGTAAACATTTACTGCCGGGTTTTCAACGTAAAGCCCTATTTGGAGCAGTGCATTTCCAGCGTGCTGTCACAGACCCACGGAGACTTCGCGTTCTATGTCATTGACAACGGCTGCACGGACGGCAGCAGCGAGATCATAGACAGCTTCGCGGCGCGGGATGCGAGAATCCGCGTGATTCGGTTTGAAAAAAACACGAATGTCATAAACAGCCTGTACAAGATTATCCAGCGGACGGCGGAAGGCTATATTACCATTCTCGACTCGGACGACTGGCTGGCGCCGGATTACCTGGAAAAGCTGCTGCGCTTTGCGGAGGAGCAGGATCTCGACATTGCGTGCACGGGGTCCTATATGCAAAAGCAGGACACGGGGGAGGCGTACGTCCGCAGCATAAGCCGCCCCCTGGTCATGGAGCGGCGGCAGCTGGCCTCCTTTTTTGCTTCCTACCATGTGTTCTTCCGCACCTATTGGGGGAAGCTGTTCCGGGCGGAGGCGCTGCCGCAGGATGATTTTGGGAAGTTTGCCCGCTACGGCGGCGACACGCTCTATGCCTTTGACGCCCTCCGGCGTTCCCGGCGGGTGGGCGTGGACAGCAGCGTTCTGCATTATTACAGGGTGCGCGGCAATTCCGTTTCCTACAGCTACAACACCGCGCGGTTCCCGGCGGACATCGCCCTGTATGACGACGCGCTCCAGTTTCTCAGCGGCTTCGGCCCCCTTTCGGCGGAGAACCGCCAATTTTTAAGAGTGGTCTTTGCGAACGCGGTGATGGACAGCGTTCGGGTCCTGAGCGGAGCGAAGCTTTCCCCCGGGGAGAAGGCCGCGGAGCTTCGGAAGATTACCACGCATTCCTTTACGAGGGACGCGTACAAAAATGAGCCCTCCACGCGGGAGAGCCATGATGAGGTAATGTTTCACGCCCTGGAAATAGCCCGGCTGCTGGACGGGGATGCGTTTGCGGACATGGAGGAGTCGCTCCGGGCTCTGCTGCCGGGCTGCGGAAAATGCGTGACGGGGGAAACCTTCCCCCTGTTTTGCGCGGAACCGCCGCTGATGGAGGCGCTGATCAACGACGATCCGGACAGGCTGCTGGATAGATTGCTGCTGCTGATGCAAGGCAAGCGGTATGTGAAGCAGTATCCCCTGGGAAATATGGCGCAGGCCCTGGCGGAGGGAATTCCCCTTCTGAGGGGCGTAAACGACATGGCGTTTCTGGGAAATTATGCGGCGGTCTGCCGGATGATTTGGCAGGGACGGACCGAGGAGGCGCTGGATGAAATGACCGGCCTTCTGCTGGAGGACCGTGTCCAGAGCGCGAAGGAGACCTTTTTGCAGGTCTACCTCAACGCGGCGGCGCTTCTGGAGGAAATCCCGGCCTACATTTTCGGAAATATCCGCCTGGCGGAGTTTTACCTCCGGCAGGGCCGCCGGGAAGAGTGCCGGGCGGTTTTGAACAGCCTGGAGGAAATGGGCGTAGAGGAGAACGAGGAGATCGCCGGGCTTCGCCGGAGCCTGAAGGAAGCATGACATCCATGCAGATAGGAGCCGTAGGGTATGGACATGAAATTCTGTATATGGGGCTGCGGCATCCGCGGAAAGAACGTCTTTCGTTTTATGGATAAAGCGGACGTCTGCGCGTTTATCGACAGCAGCCCGGCCCTTCAGGGAACGGAGTATGAGGGAGTGCCTATTATCAGCTTTGAGCGGTATCTCCAGGAGCGCCGGGACTGCGTGGTAATCGTCACGCCGCATTATGAGCACTATGAGATTTTGGCCAGGCTGGAACGGGAGGGCGTAGAGGCGCTTTCCGCCCTGCTGCTGCCGCCGGAAATTTTTGAAATGCCCGTGCCGGAGCTGTTTGAGGTCATAGAGAAAAAGACGGAGGCCGGGGGCACGCTGTTTTTGTATGGCCTGAACCTGTACAGCCTTATGCTGCTTGCGCGCTTTCATCCCAAGCGCCCGGTCCGCGTCATACCGGAAGAGGGCGCGGCGGAGTGGCTGCTGCGGCGCGCGGAGGACTGCTTTCCGGGCTGCCTGGGGACCTTGGACGAAGTGGGCGGAAGCGTGCTGTATCTGACCAGCAACGAGTATGAAAACCGCCGTGTTCCCGTGGAGAATAAGGCGGGACTGTACGACTTCTTGTTCGACATTGAGGCGTATTACAATCCCCGGATTGCGAAATTCAAGGGGATTCACGCCGGAAAACGCTGCTTCATCATCGCCACGGGCCCCAGCCTCCGGATTGAGGATTTGGATCGCCTGAGGGAGCGCGGGGAGATCTGCATTGGAATGAACGGCATATTTAAAGCGTATCCTCTGACCTTGTGGAGGCCGGAGTACTTTGTTTTGGAGGACCGGGATTTGTTTGAAGAGTGGAAAGAGGTCCTTTTGAACGAAGAAGTGGCCGAGCATATCTTTGTGTCGGATTCCTGTCTGCGGGGACGATCCTATCAGAAGTTCACCAAATTCCATCTGTCCTATTTACAGGTGCAGCCGCATTGCAGACCTCCATTTAGCGGCGACTTTGCCCATGGGGCCTATGAAAGCGGAACGGTTACCTACGACTGCTTGCAGCTTGCAGTTTATATGGGATGTTCAGAAATATACTTGTATGGGCTTGATTTCAGCTACGGAAAACATTTTACAGATCACTACTGTGCGTTAGAAAAAAGACTGCCGGAAAGCGCCTATCAGGATGCCCGCATCCGGGCAGGACTTGGATATGAGTCGGCGAAACAGGCTGCGGAAAAAGCTGGCGTTAAAATTTATAACGCCTCAAGAAAGACGGAGCTGTCTGTTTTTGACCGGGTTGATTTTGACGAAGTGCTGGGTGGAAGGACGGAACGGTATGAATAGATACGCACGGATTCGGAAAATCATAAGCGAAGCCGTCGACCGTGGGATCACGGATTTTGCGATTTTTCCATACGGAGAAATCGGAATGCAGGCAAAGCAAATATTGAACGAATGCTTTGGAATCACGGAACGGGCCGTGATCGACAACGGTTTGTGCCGCTACAACCCCAAGATCGTAAGCCTACAGGATTTTATCAAAAGCATAGAGGGCTCGTCCTCTGATTCCTTATATATTTTGTATACCAGCGACGGGATAGCGCTTCAGTCCTGTTTGGAACAGCTTTATCCTGCCGACAGGATTCTCGATCTTTCGGCACGGGTAAACTTCCCGGAAGCGACTAGTTCCTATGGACCGTTGCTGGAGAACGATAATATAGAGTCTATCGGGCGCTTTTGCAGTTTCGCGGTGGGTTCGGCGGCTGTGTGGAACCATCAGCTCGATATGGTGGTAAATCATAGTTTTATCTATAGCGGCCAGCACATGCCCGCCTCTTCACAAAAAACGCTTCCAAAGTTCCGACACGAGGAGTTCAATAAGAAATTTGTAATCGGCAATGATGTGTGGCTGGGTAGAAACGTCATTTTGACAAATGGGGTGAAAATTGGAAACGGCGTGCGCGCGGCCGCGGGAGCGGTGATTACAAAGGACGTGCCGGATTACGCGGTTGTCGCGGGAGTTCCCGCCAGGATCATCAAATACCGCTTTACAGCGGAGCAGATTCGTATGCTCAATGAAATTGCCTGGTGGGATTGGCCTGTTGAGAAAATTCAGGCCTGCTATGATGATTTTATAGATATAGACCTCTTCCTGCAAAAGCATTATCCACCAAGGTAAACGGATGGAGACGTGATGAAAATGCGGTATTGTATTTGGGGCTGCGGAAACAGGGGAAAGAACATTTATAATTTTATGCGCGGAAAAGATATATGCGCGTTTATAGATTCCAACCCGGAGCTCCAAGGCGCCAGCTGCCAGGGAGTACCGATCCTTTCCTTTGATCAATATCGGAATGAATATAAAGATTGTATCATTGTGATCTCTACATTTCATCAAGATGAGATTGTAGAGAAATTGGAAGAAATGGGCATCCCCTTCTTTTCTTCCTGGCAGATGCCTCCGGAAATTGTTGAGGCGGAGTATCCGAACCTCTACAGCTTGGTAGAGAAAAAAGTCTGCTCTGCTGGAACGATATACTTATATGGGCTGAATCTATATAGTTTGCTGCTCTTTGAATATTTTACGCAAAGGGGCCGTACGGTAAAAATAATACCGGGAGAAACGGAACTGCCGATGCGGGCGAAGCTTGCGGAGACCGAGGGAGAAGGCTGTTTTTCCTCCTTAAATGAAATGGGGAATGCGCCTCTGTATGTTACGAGCAACGAACATGCCCTGCTTGAGCTGCCGGAGAGAACGCTGCGCAATCTATATGATTTTACTGGCGATATAGAGGCGAATCACAAACCGTATCTGGAAAAATATAAGGATCTCTATTCAGGCAGGCGCTGTTTTGTGGTTGGAACCGGACCGAGCCTGCGCATAGAGGACCTGGATAAAATGATGTTGAATGGAGATATCTGCATCAGCGTCAATGGAATTATACAAGCGTTCTCCTTGACAAAGTGGAGGCCTGATTTCTATATGCTGATAGATCGGAACGGATATGCCGCCTGGGAAACGGATCTGCTGGGTAAGTACCGGATGGAGCATACGCTGCTGCCGGACAGCATCGAAGGGACGGAGAATAAAGGCTTTGAAATTTTCCACTTGTCCCGCCTGATGGCTGGACCGCCGCCTTTTGCGAAGGACTTTTCAAGAGGATGCTATACAAGCTGCAATGTTGTCTATTGCGCTCTCCAGTTTGCCGCCTATTTGGGCTGCTCCCAGATATATCTGTACGGTGTGGATTTTGATTATGGCAATGGAAGCAATCATTTTTCGTCAAATTATTATGCTTCCTTCAAAAGGGCGCCGGAAGCCTCTGCAACCGTTGCCCGCGTGTATCATTTCGCATTATCTCAGTCATATCAAGGTTATCTTTCCGCGAGAAAAGCCGCGGAGGAGCGCGGCTTCAAAATATACAACGCCTCCCGCCGCACGAAGCTGGACGTTTTCGAGCGCGTAGATTTTGACAGCCTGTTTGACGGAGGCCCGGCCCGGTTCCTTTGACCGGGCGCGCCACCATATGGAGGGCACGCTGAATATGTGGAATTCTCATCCGCACTCTGTTGAAATTTTAGACTGTACCCTGCGGGACGGCGGGCGCTTAATTGACTGCGCCTTCCGGGACGCGCAGATACGGGGTATCGTTGAGCGTCTGATGCAGGCGAACATTGACATTATTGAGGTCGGGTTTTTGCGGGAGAAGGTCGTTTATACGGGCGGCAGCACATTCTTCCGCCGGATTGAAGAGGCTGAGGCGCTGCTGCCGGAGGGAAGCGGGCAGAGCTTTGCCCTGTTTATCGACTATGGTTATTATCCCGCGGAAGAGCTTCCGCCGTGCTCCGAGGGGTTCAAATGGGGAATTCGATATGGATTTACCAAAAAGGACTTTTTGGAAAACCGCGAAGCGCTGAAACGGGAGATGCTGCTCATCAAAGAAAGGGGCTACCGCCTCTACCTCCAGTGCGTCAACACAAGGGGGTACTCCGCCGCCGAGCTGCTGGATCTGATTGCGCTGGCGAATGAGGTCCTGCCGTATTCCTTCGGCATCGTGGATACCTACGGGTCCATGTACCAGGACGATTTGGACCGCATATTCTCCCTGGTGGACTTCAGCCTGAGCGGCCTGATTGCCATTGATTTTCACGGACACAACAACATGCAGATGGCGTTTGCGCTGGCGCAGCGCTGCGTGAAGCTCTGCCAGGGCCGCAGGAAGCTGATTCTGGATGCGACACTGGAAGGGATGGGGAAGTGCGCCGGGAACCTGGCGACGGAACTGGCGGCCCACTATTTGAACCAAAGGCAGGGAGGCGGCTATGAATTCGACCGCCTTCTGGATGCGGCGGACGAGTTCGCAGATGTGTTTAGGAAGGATTATCCGTGGGGATATACCCTGCCCGCCTTTATGGCCGGCATCTACCAGGCGCACCCGAATAATGTGATTTACTTAACGGATAAGTACCGGCTGAGCTCCAAGGATATCCGCAAAATCCTGTCCCTCATCGACGAGGCGAAAAGACAGCGGTACGACTATGACAACATCCGGAAAATTTATCGGAGCTATTTCGACGCGCCGGAAGACGACGCGGAAACCCTGCGGGAGCTGAAGGCGAAGCTTGGGGGGAGAACAGTTCTGATCTTGGCGGCCGGGACCTCCATTACCGCTTACCCTGAGAGAATCCGGGACTATATCCAGAAGTATCACGCGGAAGCCATCTCCATAAATTTCAAGGACGCCCGCTGCCCCTATGTGTTTTTTGGAAATGACCGGCGGTATCAGGAGCCCAGCTTGAACCCGGAGGGGAAAACGGTTATCCTAACGTCAAATGTTTCGCGGAGAACGGGAGAGGAGCTGGTTGTCAACTACACGGACTGCATCGCCGCGTCCGGGAATTATTTTGACAACTCGGCGCTGATGCTGCTGAATCTGCTGGAAACCTGCGGCGTGTCCCGGATTGGCGTCGCCGGAATGGACGGGTTTGAATGCCGGGGCGCAAATTACTTTGACGAGCCGGATACCGGGAAAAGGCTCTTCGAGCAGTTTGACGCCATCAACCGGGAACTGGAATGGCAGCTTTCCCGGTACGTGGAACGAAACAAAGGGAGGATTCGAGTGGAATTTGTGACGCCGAGCCGCTTTGCAGCCGAGGGCTGGGAAGCGCGCTTCGATTCACAGGAGGAGAGGGCATAAATGAAAATCAGAGCGGTTGTACCGGTGAAATTAAACAACGAGCGCTTCCCCAATAAAAATCTGGCGGAGCTGCACGGGAAGCCCCTGTGCCGCTATCTGTTGGAGACCTTGGCGGATATTCCTGATTTGGAAACGACGGTTTATTGCAGCGATGAAAAAATCCTGCCCTACCTTCCGGAGGGCGTAAGTTTTTTCCGGCGGGATGCAAAGCTGGACGGCTTCTCGGTTCAGCGGCAGGAGATTGTGCTGTCCATGCTGAGGGACCTCTATGCCGACGTGTATGTATACGCCCATGTGACAAATCCTTTCCTCACGGCGCAGAGCGTTCAAAGGGCCATCAGCGCGGTGGCGGAGGAGGGATACGATACGGCGCTGGGCGTGACGGAGCACCGCACATACGCGTGGCACAGAGGCGAGGCGGTAAATTTTGACCGGGAGGATTTGAAGCGGTCCCAGGATATTGACCCGGTGTATCTGGAAATGGGGCTGTTCGTATTCAAGCGTTCCGTGGCGGAGAGGAACGGTTCCGTGTATGGCGGGCGCATCAAGTTCCTGACCGTTTCCGATATAGAAGCGGTAGATATCAACTATCCTCAGGATATGGCCTATGCGGAGCGCATGCTGGAGAAGATGGAGAGGGAGAGAAGTCGGTGAGCCGGAGAAGCGATGTAAAAATGCTGGTAATGGACGTGGATGGAACGCTGACGGACGGGCGGATTCACATGTCCGCCCAAGGCGAGCTTTTTAAGTCCTTCGACGTGAAAGACGGCTGCGGTATTCATAATTTGCTGCCCCGCCGCCAAATCGTTCCGGTGGTGATTACGGGCCGGACCTCGGCGATTGTGGAGAAGCGCTGTGAGGAGCTTGGAATTCGCCGCCTGTATCAGGGAGTCGCCCGGAAGGACGAGTGCCTGCGGGCGGCGGCCCGGGAATTGGGGGTCCCGCTTGCGCAGGCCGCCTGCATCGGGGACGACGAAAACGACTTGCCCATGATGGAGTTATGCGGCGTCTGCGGCTGCCCGGCGGACGCGGCGGAGGCCGTTAAGGAGCGGTGCGCGTTTGTCAGCCGGTACGCCGGGGGCCGCGGGGCGGTCCGGGAGTTTATCGAGTGGCTGTTGAGGCCGTAGTTTAAGCGGAAAGGACCGGCGTTTATGAAAAAGCCCCCCATTGCCGGGGGGACGGCGGCGGCTCCTTGCGGAAGAGCGGCGGACGGACTTAAAAAGGAGCGTGGAGAATATGAAATGCAGGCTGTGCGGCTGTGAAGAGGTACGGATTGCCTATCAGGGCCGCATTCGGGACGGCCGGGTTGGAAAGTATTATAAAGACGCCGTGCCGATGTACCAATGCGCAAGGTGCGGTACGGTTTGGCATGAGGATCTGAAAGAGGACTATGCGGCTTTTTACGGAAGCGAGGATTACCGGCAAGATCTGGAGGGGACCTCTGCGATAGAGGACTTTTACCGGATGCACGACGGCGAAAGCCTGGAGAAACTGCGGTATACCGGAACGGAGATTTTTCGGAATCAGGTGACGGCGGATATCGGCTGCGGCGGCGGGGCGTTTCTGGATTATGTGAGTACCGTTGCAAAGCGGGTCGTTGCCGTGGAGCCCTCCCGGACCTACCGAAGGGCGATGGAGGAGAAGGGCTTCGCCGTTTTTCCTTATACGGAGGACGCCTTGAAGGAGTACCGGGGGAAGGTGGACGTCGTGGTCTCCTTCGATGTGATTGAACATGTGCAGGACCCGCTGAAGTTTGTAGCGGAGATTTTTCAGCTGCTGTCCGGCGGAGGGCGGGCCTTTGTTGGAACGCCTACCGACGCGCCGGTTATGAGGGAGCTTTTGGGACCGGACTACGAATCGTTCCTGTTCAGCACCCAGCACCCGTGGGTGCTGGGCAAGGGCAGCTTCCGATACATTGCGGAGCAGTGCGGAATCCGGGAGTACCGGTGCCGGTTCTATCAGCGGTACGGCCTGGGAAATCTGATTTATTGGCTGTTAAAGAGAGCGCCGGGCCGGCACAAGGAGTATGACTTTATTACCAAAGGGCTTGACGCGCACTGGCGGGCGGATTTGGAAACGAACGAATTGAGCGATTATATTGTCTTCGAGTTTACAAAGGAACCATGAAGGGCCCGGGCGGCGAATAGGGGGGACGACGGTGTCAAAGGAACAAATCAGCTTATCGACGCCGAATTTCAGAGGCAATGAAAAGAAGTACGTAGTGGAGGCGGTGGACGCGGAATGGGTGTCCACCGCGGGGGCGTTTATCAGCCGGTTCGAGGAGGCGATGGCGGACAGGCTGGGCGTGGGGCAGGCGTGCGCCTGCCAGTCCGGCACGGCGGGGCTGCACCTGTGCCTTCGCCATTTCGGCGTGACGGCCGGGGACCTTGTGCTTGTGCCCACGCTGACGTTTATCGCCACAATCAACGCGGTGCTGTATCAATCCGCCGAGCCGGTCTTCTTCGACTGCGACGGCCATATGTGCATCGACGCGGGACAGGTGGAGGAGTACTTAGCGCGGGAATGCCGCACGGATGAAGACGGAACGGTGGAAATCGCCTCCGGGAAAAGAGTCAAGGCCATCGTTCCGGTTCATGTATTTGGGGACCACTGCGATATGGCGCGGCTGATGGAGCTGGCGGAGCGGTACCGCCTGATTGTCATCGAGGACGCCGCCGAGGCCCTTGGAGGCGCATTCACGCAGAAGGAATACCGGGGCCGGCCCGTGGGGACGGTGGGCCACGCCGGGGTGCTGTCCTTCAACGGAAATAAAATCATCACGACAGGCGGCGGCGGAATGGTGGTGTCGCGGGATGAGGCGGCGGTGCGCCATATCCGCTACCTGTCCCAGCAGGCGAAGGACGACGCCTTGTACTTCGTCCATGAGGAGTACGGATACAATTACCGCATGACGAACCTGCAGGCGGCCCTGGGGCTGGCGCAGCTGGAGGAGCTGGATGGATTCCTCCGGACCAAGCGGCGCAATTACGCCCGGTACTGTGAAAAGCTGGCGGGATGCGCTTATGGCGGGATGCTGCCGTTCGGCGGCGGAGAGGGGTCCAACCACTGGTTTTACTCCTTTGCGCTGGAGAAGCCGGACGCGGACAAGCGGGACCGGCTGCTGCGGCATCTGAACGAGCGGGGAATTCAGGCCCGCCCCATCTGGAAGCTGAACCATACGCAGACCCCGTTCCGGAAGTACCGGGCCATGAACTGCGCGCGAGCGGAGAATTTTTATAACAGGGTCGTCAATATCCCCTGCGGCACCAATTTGACGGAGGAGCAGCAGGACCGGGTCTGCGGGGCGCTGCTGGACTTTGAGAGGTACTGACAAATTTAAGGAATGGGGGGAAATGAAATGCAAAGAAAAGAGAGGGCAAACCCATTTGTGGGCATATACCGGCAATGCAATCGCGGAACCAACGCGGAAAAATGGAAAAATCTAGAAATGCGGGGGGGGGGCGATGCATTAAAATACATTGATCTTGAAATCACCAACCACTGTAATTTAGGTTGCTATATGTGTCCGGTGGGTACCCGCGCGATGAAGCGGCAACGGGGCTTCATGTCTATGGAGCTGGTGGAAAAGCTCTGTGACGAATTGAAGGGAAGCACTATAGGCGGCGTCCGGCTGATTCGCTGGGGAGAACCGACGATGCATCCGCAGTTTTTAGAGATTTTACGGAAGTTGAAGGAGACCGGGAAGGCGGTCCACTTTAACACAAACGGCACCTTGCTGGACCTGGAAATGATTCAGAAAATTGTCGATTTGGAAATCGACAGCGTAAAGTTCTCCTTCCAGGGTGTTGACAAGGACTCTTATGAGGAGATGCGCTATGGAAGCTCGTGGGACAAGCTGCTGAAAAACATCCGCCTGATGAACGAGCTGAGAGGAGAGAGGGATAAGCCCTATATCCAGATTTCCACAACCACGACGGTGGAAACAAAGGAGCGGATTGACGCGTTTACGGCCCAAATGTCGCCATGGTGCGATTACGCCAACGTCGGGCGGACAGAGCTGAGCCATCTGAACGTTGAGGAGATGCAGATTTCAGAGGAGCGGAAGCAGGAGTTCCGGCGTCTTCAGAAAAACGAAAACATGCTCAAGCGTCATCTGCCTGGATGCCCGGAGGTGTTCGATAAGCTGTCCATCGATTGGGACGGGAAGGTGTCCGCCTGCTGTGGCGATTATGACAACGAGCTGGTGATTGGGGACTTTAAAAATGAGACTTTACGGGAAATTTTCTGCGGAGAAAGAGTTCAAACAATCCGTGAAATGCTGAGCAGGGAAGACTATGATAAGCTGCCGCTGTGCAGGGACTGCTACCAGTATATCGAGCTTCGGACATGAGTTAGAAGTCCTGCGTGCACAGGGAAGCGTGTTTTCCGAGGCGAAGGAAGACGGGGAATTAAGATGGGAAAGAAGATTTTGGTCACGGGGGCCGACGGCTTTATCGGGAGCCATGTAACGGAAACTCTGGTCGAAAACGGCTGGGAGGTGCGGGCGTTTGCATTCTACAATTCGTTTAATTCCTGGGGCTGGCTGGATACGCTGCCAAAGGCCGTTATGGACCATGTGGAGGTATTCACCGGAGATATCCGCGACTCCTACGGCGTGCGGGAAGCGGTGCGGGGATGCGGAGCGGTGTTCCACCTTGCGGCACTGATTGCTATTCCATTCAGTTATCACTCTCCGGCTTCTTATGTGGATACCAATATCAAGGGGAGCCTGAACGTGCTGCAGGCAGCCAGGGATATGGAGGTCGGCCGCGTGCTTGTGACGTCCACCTCCGAGGTCTATGGAACGGCGCAGTATGTCCCCATTGACGAAAAGCATCCCTTCCAGGGACAGTCGCCGTATTCGGCCACAAAAATCGGGGCGGACCGCCTGGCGGAATCCTTCTTCCGCTCCTTCGGACTTCCGGTTACCATCGTACGGCCGTTTAACACATACGGGCCCAGGCAGTCGGCCAGGGCGGTTATTCCTACGATTATTACGCAGCTTCTTTCGGGAAAGACGGAGATTAAGCTGGGTTCTTTAACGCCCACCCGGGATTTCAACTATGTAAAGGATACGGCCAGGGGCTTTTATGAGATATTCAAGTCCGACCGGACAATCGGCGAGGAGATTAATATCGCCAGCCAGCGGGAGATTTCCATGGGGGATTTGGCGAATAAGCTGATCGAGCAGATGAATCCGGCGGCCAGAATTATCTGCGACGGAGAGAGGGTTCGCCCGGACAAGAGCGAGGTGAACCGCCTGCTGGGCAGCAACGAGAAAATCCGGCGGCTCACCGGCTGGGCGCCTCAATATACGCTGGAACAGGGGCTTGCGGAAACCATCGCGTTTTTGCAGGAGAATCTGGACAGATATAAGGCGGATATATACAATTTGTAAGGAAGGACCGCCCGCGGACGAAGGCCTGGAGAAGGGAGCGCGGCGGGGCCTTTGCGGCAGATACAGGAGGAAGTTTATGAAGCACGCGGAGCTGTGTGTTGGCAAGAGCCGGACGATACGGGAGGCAATGGGCCAGCTGGACCGTGTGGCGAAGAAGGTTCTCTTTGTTGCAGAGGATGAGGTCTTGATCGGAGCCCTGACGGACGGCGACATTCGCCGCCACCTGCTGAACGGCGGGCGGATGGACGATCCGGTTGCGGCGGCGGCAAACTACCATCCCGTTACGGCCCAAAACCCGGAGCAGGCCCGGAAGCTTTTGCGGAGGGACGGCATCTTTGCGGTCCCTGTTGTGGGAGAAGGGGGAGCGCTGCTGGATATCGTTCTGGACCCGGGATTCTCTAAGCCGCGGCGCTCCAGCCTTCACATTCCCGTAGTCATCATGGCCGGGGGAAAGGGAACGCGGCTTGACCCTTACACCAGGGTGCTGCCGAAGCCCCTGATTCCCGTGGGGGAGCTGCCGGTTATCGAGCATATCATGCGGCAGTTTCAGCAGTTTGGATGCGAGGCCTTCCATGTGGTGGTGAATTACAAAAAGCAGCTGCTGAAAGCGTATTTCAGCGAGAGTGAGAAGCGCTATCAGGTGAGCTGGTACGACGAGGAGAGACCCCTGGGAACCGGAGGCGGCCTGTACCTGCTGAAAGGCAGGGTGAAGGAGACCTTCTTTTTTACAAACTGCGATATTCTGCTCCTTTCGGACTACGCAGACATTCTGAAATTCCACCGGGAACAAAAGAATGCGGTGACCATGGTGGGGGCCTGGAAGAACCTGACGCTTCCCTACGGCGTTGTGGAAACGGGGCGCGGGGGCGTGATAGAGCGAATCCGGGAGAAGCCGGAGCTGTCCTTCCTGACGAATACGGGCATGTACATTGTGGAGCCGGAGGTGCTGGAGGATATTCAGGACGATACGCCGGCCGGATTCCCGGATATCATAGAGGATCAGCGGCGGAAGGGACGGAAGACCGCCGTGTACCCGGTCAGCGGGGAGGAGTGGCTGGACATGGGGCAGATGACGGAGCTGGAGAAAATGAAGAAGCGGCTGTATGAAGAAACGTAAGATTTTATTAATCGGCGGGGGCGGGCACTGTCGCTCCGTGCTGGACTGCTTGTGGCAATCCGGGGCATATGAGGAAATGGGGCTCATTGAGCAGGCTCTATATCAAGGGGAAGAGGCGCTGGGAATTCCGGTTGTAGGCACGGACGCGGATCTCCCGGCGCTTTTTGCCGCGGGATGGAAGGACGCGGCCGTAACCGTCGGAAGCGTTGGCCGCCCGGAGGCAAGAAGGCGGTTGTGTCAGAGACTGAAGGAAATCGGCTTCACGCTCCCTCCCGTGATATCCGCAGACGCGGTTGTTGGGCGGGGAGTGCGTGTGGCGGAGGGCGCGTTTATCGGCAAACGGGCCGTGGTCAACGCCGGGTGCTGCGTAGGGCTGTGCGCCATTGTCAATACAGGGGCGATTGCGGAGCACGACTGCGGGATTGGAAACTTTGCCCATGTCAGCCCCGGAGCGGTGCTGTGCGGCGGGGTCCAAGTGGGGGAGAATTCTCATGTGGGGGCCGGAGCGGTTGTGCGGCAGCAGATACGCATAGGGCGGGACGCCGTCATAGGCGCGGGCAGCGTGATTATACGGGACGTTCCGGACCGCTGTACGGTGGTTGGAAATCCCGGCAGGATTTTGGAGAAATAAGCGATGAGCATATATATCATTGCGGAAGCCGGCGTGAACCATAACGGGGACTTGAAAACTGCGCGGAAGTTAGTGGAAGCCGCCTGGGCGGCGGGCGCCGATTGTGTAAAATTTCAAACGTTTCATGCGGAAAACATGATCTCCCGGTATGCTGAAAAAGCGGAATACCAAAAAGCGGCCTGTGGTCGGAAGGGGTCTCAGCTTGACATGGTTAAAAAGCTGGAGCTTCCCTTTGAGGCCTTTGAACGGCTAAAGGCATGCTGCGACAAAACCGGGATTGCGTTTTTGTCCACGCCCTTTGACCTGGAGAGCGTTGCGTTCTTGAACGGACTGGGCGTGCCGTTCTGGAAAATCCCCTCCGGCGAGGTTACAAATTTACCCTACCTGACGGCGGTGGGGCGGACGGGAAAGCCGGTGGTGATGTCCACCGGCATGTGCGGCCTGGAGGAAATTCAGGCGGCTATGGACGTGCTGAGGGCCAACGGCACGCCGGAAATTACGCTTCTGCACTGCAACACGGAGTATCCGACGCCCTACGAGGACGTGAATCTGCGGGCGATGCGGACCCTGCGGGAGCGGTTCGGCGTGAAGGCGGGGTATTCCGATCACACGCCGGGGATAGAGATTCCGATAGCCGCGGCGGCGCTGGGAGCGGTGGTGATTGAAAAGCATTTTACCCTGGACCGGAACATGGAGGGGCCGGACCACAAGGCCAGCCTGGAGCCCGGCGAGCTTGCGGCGATGGTGAAGGCTGTGCGGCACATTGAGGCGGCGCTGGGAACGGGAGAAAAGACGGTGAGCCCCTCTGAAAAAAAGAACAGAGACATTGCGAGAAAGAGCGTCGTGGCCCGCCGCGCCATCAAAAGGGGCGAAACGCTGACGGAGGAGAACCTTGCCGTAAAGCGCCCCGGCGGCGGGGTCAGCCCGATGCGCTGGTTCGACATTTTGGGGACCCCGGCGACGCGGGATTTTGAAGAGGACGAGCTGATTGAGCTGTGAAATTATCGCGCCATTGAACTCCGAAGCGTTCAGAACCTCCCGCGGGTTTTGAAAATTTGATCCGGCTGGCGAAAACACCCTTTCGACAGCTGAAAAAAGGCCTCCGCATGACGCCAAGGCGTCTGCGGAGGCCTTTTTTCGAAAAACGTTTTTATGCAGAGGAGACGGCGTCCCGGCGGGGCCGCTTACTCGCCCATGGGCGCGCCGCACTGGGGGCAGAATTTGCTGTCGGATTCCGCGCCGCAGATGGGGCACTTCTTTCCGGCGGGGGCCTCTTCGGCCTCCTCGGCGGGCTCTTCCTTCACGGGCTTGCTGGCCTCCAGCTCGGCGATTTTGGCCTTGCTGGCATTGACGGCTTCCACGGCTTCCCGTACCGCGTCGGGAATTTCACCCTCGTACTCGCTGACAAACCACTCGCCGATGGCGCGGTAGTTTTTGTCAATCTCCTTCTGCTCCCCGGAAATGGCCACGTTGAGCTTTACCAGCTCCGCGGCGTCCTTGGTCCGGTCGGCGGCCTTGTTGGCAACGTCCTTTGCTTTGCGGGTCAGTTCATCGAAATTAAACGCCATAGTTGTAGATCCCCTTTCATATTCCGGCCCTGCGGAAGGGCCGGTTTTCATCACGTTAGACTACAGCGTCTAGTATAACGTATCCTTTGGTAAAACGCAACAGGAAGCCCAAATGTTTACAGTTCTTTTTCAATCCCGGGCTCAGCGGTCCTGCTCCGCCTTGACCACCGCGCCGGAGGCGGCGTCGATCTCGTACTCATACTCCACGTTTCCCGCCCAGAATTCCAGCTCATAGACCCAGAGGCCGTCGTCCTCGTCCAGCTCGCACTGGATATAGCCCGCGTCGGCGGCGGAGACCCCGGCGTGGGTCAGGGCGGCGCTTTTGGCGGCTTCCTCGCCGATGAAGGCGCCGGGCTGCTGGAGAGCGGCGTGATGGCCGTCCCACTCCTGCCCGGACTTGAGCACCGCGCTGGTGGACGCGTCGATTTCATAGTCGTACTCGATGCCGTCCACCCAGAACTCGATTTCGTAGACCTGCCGTCCGTCCTCCCAGTCCAGCTTACACTTGGTGACGGAGGCGTCGGCGGCGGAAACTCCGGCGTGGGCGAAGGCGGCGTTTTTCGCGGCCTCCTCGCCGGCGTCGGCGGGCTGCTGGGGGGGCGTGCCGGAGGCGGGAGCCTGGGCGGGCTGCTGGGCGACGGGAGCCTGGTTTCCGGCGGCGGGCTTCTGCGCGGGAGGAGGCTGCGCGGGAGCCGGGGCCTCCGGGGTTTCCTGGGGCGCGGCGGCCTGGACGCTTCTCATGATATCGGGAAGGCCCTCCAGCACCTCGCCGGTGTAGGCGTCGATTTTGTACTCGAAGTCCCCTAGGGTGGGATGGCGGAGCTCCACCTCGTAGTGGGCGGGGGCCTCGTCCAGCTCCGGGTCCGTCTTGCTGGTGACGGAGTCGGTTTCCAGGGTCCCGGCGTAGGTCTCGGCGGCCTCGACGGCGGCGGAGATGCCGATGGGCAGGCCCGGCGCGCCGGTCTCCCAGAGCTGTTCCAGCTCCTGGGCGGAGAGGGCGGCCAGATCGTCGAAGGACAGGGCGGGGTTCAGGGACTGAACGTCTTCGATCATGGCGGCCTTTCCATGGGAAACGGCGGCGGCGGGGGGATTCAGGGGCTCCGCGGCCTGGGGGGCCGCCGGGCCACCGGAGGAATCCAGGGCCGGGGTGCTGTTATCGGATTTCCTGCCGAACATCTGCCAGAGCTGAAGGCACAGTACCAGCGCCAGCAGGGCGATGGTGGCGATGAGCAGCCAGCGGGTGAGCCTGCCGCTGTTTTTCTCAGGGTTCATATCGCATTCACGCTCCTTCTTGGGATGGTCCTATTATAGCGCGGAGCCGGAAAAAAGTCCAGAGGCGCTCTGGGGATTTTGGGATTGACAGGCCGCGGGAAAGCGGGTAAAATAGAGGCGTTATCCGCCCCGATAGCTCAGTTGGATAGAGCGTCCGCCTCCTAAGCGGAAGGCCGCTGGTTCAAATCCAGTTCGGGGTGCCAGCTCGGAAATTCCCATCACCGCTCTGTTTCCGCCTTGCGGCGAAAACTGCGCTGTGATGGGAATTTCTTCGCGTTCGCCCCCAATTCGCTTCGCTGGATTCGGGGTCGAAAAGGGACGGGGCTGCGGCTTTTGGCACGCCGCCTTTTGCCGAAGGCAAAAGGCGGCCCCGCGCGGCGTATCCCGGCGATAAAATACGCGGCGGGACGCTCCGCGGGCAGAAAAAGGGCTTGCAAAAATAGCGGTCCCTCAGTATAATGGCAGATGGCTGTGTGCCGATTTTTAATTCTGACAGACAGACGGAGTAAGCAACTATGAAAAAAATTGAATTTTCACAGAAGAGCGCAGAGGGAAAGCAGACCCGCATCGGCAAGAAAGTGGGCAATGTGGTGGTCATCATGCAGATGATATCCGTTGTTTTCGCCGTGGGCATGTGTGTGATTATGTTCCGCTCCTTGGCAACCGGGATGCTGGAGCAGCGCTGCACCAACGGAACCAACATGCTGGAGTACCTCCTGAACCAGACCGGCGGCACAGGGGACGTCAACCAGCTGCTGGATGATCTGAAAAGCCGCATGGGCTGCGAGTTTACCATCTTTGAAGGAAATACTCGAGCCTACACCACCGTGGTCCAGAACGGACAGCGGGTCGTGGGCACCACGCTGTCCTCCGATCTGTCTGAAATCGTGCTGCAGAAGGGACAGAGCTACGTGGGCAGGGCCACCATTCTGGACAAGGAATACCTGTGCTCCTATGTCCCCACCCGAGACGCCGCCGGAGCGGTCAACGGCCTCCTCTTTGCCGGGATCTCCTTCGCAGAGGCCAACCGCCAGATTTTTATGACGGTAATCCTCGCCTCCCTGGTAAGCCTGGCCGTCATCATTGTGTGCATCTTCTTCCTTACGGCGTACCTGAAAAAGACCGTTTCCGCTCCCCTGGCGGAGATTACCCGGGTAGCCGGCCGCCTGGAGCAGGGAAACCTGGGCCTGGCCGGCGGCGAAGAGGAGGGCATTACCATCCGCTCCAACGACGAGGTGGGCCGGTTAGCCCTTATCTTTGAGAGGACGATCCGGCGCCTCCGCTCCTACATAGGCGAGATTGCCTCCATATTGGATTCCATTGCCTCCGGAGATTTGACCGCCTCCGCCCGGCAGGAATACGTCGGGGACTTTATGTCCATCAAGGTCTCCCTGGACAGCATCCAGTCCAAGCTGAGCGAAACCATGAGCCAGATCCGGGAAAGCGCCGAACAGGTGTCCGCCGGCGCCGAGCAGGTGTCCAATACCGCCCAGGCCCTGGCCCAGGGCGCCACGGAGCAGGCCAGCTCCGTAGAGGAGCTCTCCGCCACCATCAGCGACATCTCCGGGAATGCCCAGCGGACCGCCCAGGCCACGGGGGAGGCGGGCCGGTTTGTGGAACAGGCGGGCGGCCAGCTGGGCGTCAGCATGGAATACGTCAAGCAGCTCAACGTGGCGATGGGCAAAATTTCCAGCTCCTCCGAGGAAATCAGCAAAATCATTGCCGCCATCGAAAACATTGCCTTCCAAACAAACATCCTGGCCTTGAACGCCGCCGTGGAGGCGGCCCGGGCCGGAACGGCCGGAAAGGGCTTTGCCGTGGTTGCCGACGAGGTCCGCAACCTGGCCAACAAGTCCGACGAGGCCGCCAAGGCCACCAAGGACCTGATTGAAAGCTCCATCGCCGCCGTGGCCGAGGGCAGCCATGTGGTGGACGAGGTGACCCAGGCCCTGGACCGCACCAGCGTCAGCGCCGGCGGCGTCACGTCCCAAATGACCATCGTGGTAGAGGCGGTGGAGAAGCAGACCGCCGCGATCTGCCAGGTTACCGAGGGAATCGACCAGATTTCCAGCGTGGTGCAGACCAACTCCGCCACCAGCGAGGAAAGCGCCGCCGCCAGCCAGGAGCTCTCCTCCCAGGCCAGCCTCCTCAAGAGCCTGGTGGCCGCGTTCCGCCTGAAGTAAGGATTTGCACGCCGCATATAAGGCGTCCCGCCTGCGCATGTAAACCTATTTAGGCAACGATAGACAGCTCGGGAATTCCCCTTACCGCCGCGCCTCCCGCCTCGAAGAGGCGGGAGGCTTTGCCGGATGGGGAATTCCTTTGCGTTCCGCCCGCAAACGCTGGGCGGGTTTGCGGACGGGGGACGGGTGTGTGTGAGAAAAATTTGCACAGTGTGCACAAAAACACTGGACTTCGCCTGAGACTTATGGTAAAATTTAAATTCTAACTATACGGATTCCCCGAGCTTGACGGGGAGAGTGGAAGGGGTGCTTTGCCATGCGCGAGGAGATGCGGACCTTCGGATATCTCTGCCCAAAATGCGGGAAGCCCGTTATGAAAACCCGCTCCGTTTTTGCTCTGGAGGCTTCCGGCGCGGAGGTGGAGTGTGACTGCGGGGGCTCCGTTCTGACGGCGGCGTTCGACGGGGAGCGCTACCGGCTCTCCGTTCCCTGCGGCCTCTGCGGGGGGACCCATACCGCCGTCTGTTCCCGGGAACAGGTGCTGGAGGGAGCCGCGGCTCTGGCCTGCGCCGGGACGAAGCAGTTCTGCTGCTTCATCGGCCCCGAGGGCGCCGTGGACAGGCAGCTCCGGTAGCTGGTCATTCTGGCGGAGAAGGAGAAGCGGCAGGGGGAGAACGAGGCCTTTCTGGACAACGTCATTATGTACGAGATTCTCTCCGAGCTCCGGGACATCGCCGCCAGGGACGGAATTTCCTGCGCCTGCGGCAGCCGCCGCTACGGCATGGAGGTCCGCCGGTCCGCCGTGGACCTCATCTGCCGGGACTGCGGAGCCAAGCTCCGGGTGCCCGCCGCCACGGACCGGGACCTGGACGACCTGTGCTGCCACATGAAACTGGTTCTGCCGGGGAAGAAATAAAGGGGAAAGAGCGGTATCAAGATGCCGCTCTTCCGCATATCCTGTAACATTTGTAAGTTCCTGGAAGGGAGTGGATTCCGTGATTTCGATTCTGGCCCGCCTGTTCCTCAAGCCCGAGGGGAAGACGGAGGCCCAGCTGCGGCGGGGCTACGGCATTCTCTGCGGCGGGGTGGGCGTGTTTTTAAACCTGTTGCTGTTTTTGGGGAAGCTGCTGGCGGGTCTGGCCTCCGGGTCCATCGCCGTGGTGGCCGACGCCGTGAACAACCTCTCCGACGCCGGGTCCTCCGTGGTCACCCTGTTGGGCTTCCGCCTGGCGGAGCAGAAGCCGGACCACGAGCACCCCTTCGGCCACGGGCGGATGGAGTACCTCTCCGGCCTGGTGGTGGCCATGCTGATTCTCCTGATGGGCTTTGAACTGGCCCAGTCCTCCGTGGGAAAAATTCTCCGCCCCGTCCCGGCGGAGACCGGCCCCTGGGTGACGGCGGTCCTCTGCGCCGCCATCGCCGTGAAGCTCTACATGGCCTTTTACAACCGGCGGATCGGAAAGCGCATCGGCTCCACCGCCATGGAGGCCGCCGCCCTGGACTCCCTCAGCGACTGCGCCGCCACGTCGGTGGTGCTGATCGCCTCCCTGGTGGAGCGCTATACAGGCGTGGCCCTGGACGGCTGGGGGGGACTGCTGGTGGCCCTGTTCATCCTCTGGTCCGGCGTCCAGGCGGCCAAGACCACCATGGACCCCCTGCTGGGCACGCCGCCCTCGGCGGAGTTTGTGGAGGAGATCCGGTCCCTGGTTCTGTCCCACCAGCCCATCCTGGGGGTCCACGACCTCATCGTCCACGACTACGGCCCCGGACGGCGGATGATTTCCCTCCACGCCGAGGTTCCCGCCAGCGGGGAGTTGCTGGAGCTCCACAACCGCATCGACCATGTGGAGCGGGAGCTCCGGGAGCGCCTGGGCTGTGAGGCGGTGATCCACATGGACCCGGTGTGCACCGACGACGGCGTCACCCAGGAGACCCGCCAGCGGGTGGAGGCCCTGGTTCGGTGCATCGACGGGGGCATCACCATCCACGATTTCCGCATGGTGCCCCGGGAGGGGAAGGGGCACATCCACGTGATTTTTGACGCGGCGGTGCCCTTCGACTTCCGCCTCACGGACCAGGAGGTAGAGGAGAAGATCCGGAGCGCCGTTCAGGTGCTGGACAGCGGCTTCCAGGCCAAGGTCCGGGTGGAGCGGTCTTATACTTGATTGGAAGAGCGTCCCGCGGGGCGCTCTGCCGCTGGATCTTCGGGAAAACCGGATTTGACAGGATTCCCCTTTCTGTGCTACAATAAAAAACGTCCTCCCAAGGGAGGACGAAGAGACGCTGCGCAACGGCAGGCGGTGGGCCAAGATACCCCGAAAGGGGGTGAGGCCATGCGGATTACGTTACATATCGGACGGTTCACCGTTACGATTATCGTAAAAAGCAGAAACCGCCACTCGGGCAAGTGACGGTTTCTTGAGCTTGCTTAAGTAACGACACAAGGCCCACCGCTTGTCGCAGTGTCTCTTTGTCTATAAGTATAGCATCCCCGGCGGCGTCTGTCAAGGCTCCGGGGGTGCTTTTTGCTGCGAGGCTCTTGACAAACCTCGGTCATCTATGTATAATAACCATAGATGACCGAGGTATTTTGGAAAGGAGGCGCGCCGTGAAAATTGACAAGAGCCTGATGAGCGGCAGCACGACGCTGCTGGTCCTCTCCCTGCTTTCCGGGGAGGAGATGTATGGCTACCAGATGATTACCGAGCTGGCCCGGCGGTCCAACCACGTCTTTGATTTGAAGGAGGGGACCCTGTACCCCATCCTCCACGGCCTGGAGGCGGAGGGGCTGGTCAGCGTCCGGGAGAAGAAGTCCCCAGAGGGCCGGACCCGGAAGTACTACCGCATTACCCGCAAGGGCCAAAGGGCCCTGGACCGGCGGAAGGAGGAGTGGGTCACCTTCCGGGAGCAGGTGGACGCGGTGGTCAACAGCGCCGCCCCGGCGTGAGGGGGGCGGCGCTATGCGGGACGCGTTTCAAATCTGGGTGGACGCCGTGTGCGAACAGGTCCGCTTCCGGCCGGACCGGAAGGCCATTGCCGCGGAGCTCCGGGTGCACTACGACGACCATGTCAAGGACCTCCTCCGCCTGGGCCGCCCCTGGGAACTGGCCCAGGAGCGGGCCCTGGCGGCCATGGGAAACGCCCAGGAGGTGGGGCGGGCCCTGGACCGGGTACATAAGCCCTGGCTTGGGTGGCTGTGGGAGGCCAGCCGGGTACTGCTGGCGCTGGCCCTGGCCGCCGCCCTGGTGCATTGGGGGCTGTTCTATTACGCGGCGGTGAGCGCGCAAAATCAATTCTCCTGGACGGAGCCGCCTCCCGGCGCGTCCCATGCCGCCATGGACGATATGGACCTCTGGCTGACCCCCGGAACGGTGGAGCCCTATCACGACCCTTATGGGGAGGGCTCCTATGAGCGGGGAGAAGGCTGCGTCCAAGTGAATCTCGACCTCCGTCTGAAAACCAGGGGCGTCAACCACAGCGGCGTCCTCTTCCGCCTTCCCTTCCTGGAGAAGCTGGAGGTCACCGCCGACGGGCGGGAGCTGGCCTGCGGCTGGGACTTCAACTGGGACGAGACCCGGCGGAGCGGCTATTGGGACCTGGGAGTGGACCGGATGGGCTGGACCCGAGGCCGGGTGGAGCTTTGCCTGATTCTGGAGAGCCCGCCCCGGCGGGTGGAGATCCGGTATCCCTGGACGGACTGGGTCCTGGAGGCGGAATGGGAGGGGGCGGCGTGATGCGCTTTGACCGGAAACGGCGGACCGTCCGCAATCTGACGGTCTCCGCCCTGCTGCTTTTGACGCTGTACGCCTCTCTGGGTTTCCCGCCCTATACGGTGGGGGCCATGTGCCGCCGGTTCCAGCACGACTACCTCCTGGAGGACC
>VSMY01000140.1 GCA_009773995.1 Oscillibacter sp.
TGGGGACCTGGAACGGGAAGCTGGCGGAGATCTGGCAGCTCCTCAGTACCACCCCGGAGGAGTTCAAGGGCGGCGGAGTCTGGACGGTCATTGAGGGCATCAACGGTGCGCTCCAGGCCATCGGCTGCGCCCTGCTGGTGCTGTTCTTCGTTATGGGCATTGTAAAAACGTGTTCGAGTTTTACGGAATTGAAGAAGCCGGAAATGGTTTTCAAGTGCTTTATACGCTTTATTCTCGCCCAGGCGGCGGTGACCCACGGCATGGAGCTGATGACGGCGCTCTTCAAGGTGGCACAGGGGATGATCTCCACCATCATGACGGCCTCCGGGATGTCGGCGCTGACCGACACCACCCTGCCCGCAGAGATGGTTACCATCATTGAGGACGTGGGCTTTTTGGAGAGCATCCCCCTGTGGGCCATCACCCTGCTGGGGTCCCTGTTTATCTGGGTGCTGTCCCTTATCATGATTTTAACCGTTTACTCCCGGTTTTTCAAGCTCTATCTCGCCACCGCCATTGCCCCCATCCCCATGGCCAGCTTCGCGGGACAGCCCTCCAGCAGTATCGGCGTTGCCTTTCTCAAGAGCTACGCCGCCATCTGTCTGGAGGGCTGTATCATCGTGTTAGCCTGTGTGATCTTCTCGGCCTTCGCCTCCACGCCGCCCGCCATCGCGGACGATACCCTGGCAGCGGCCACCATCGTGTGGAACTATGTGGGGGAACTGATCTTCAATATGCTTGTCTTGGTGGGGTGCATCAAAATGAGCGACAGGCTGATCCGGGAGCTGATGGGGCTGGGATAACCGTCACCAGAGGCCATCAGTGCTGATGGCGTACTCGCCAGCGGCTCTGGCCTGCCGGACGCGGTAGGCCAGCAGCTCCGCCATGGCCCGCTCCTCCCGCCAGTCCCCCAGCAGATCCCAGAGGCGGCGAAGCAGCGTCACCACCCAGGACAGGGCGGTGAGGCCGACCATAGCGAAGAAGATGCCATCCGCCAGGGCCGTGTGGGCCTGATACCAGCCGTGAAACGCGGTGAGCATCAGGACTGCGTAGAGCATGGAAATACCAAGCCGGAGCTTCAGGGCCAGACGGAACAGGATGGGCAGCAGAAACAGCCCGATACCTAAAATCATAAACATCATTGCCATGACCTCCTCTGAGTAGTTTGTGGCATCTTACCATAGGCAGGCGGACCTTGCAACGGTCTGTCTGCCGATTCTTTGAAATAAGGAGAGTGCATGAAAAAAGAAGAATTTGAACAGCAGATTCAGGCAATGATCCCCCGGCCCTCGCCGGAGACAACCGCTGACCTCTACGAGTTGGGGCTGGAAGTTTTGGATGCACAAGGGCCGCAGGATATCCTCGCTGCTCTGGATTTTATCGCCCGGAATTTTGACCGGAGTGTACTGCAAAGCGCCTACGAGATCATCCAGCACGGCTCCGCCGCGCTGCCAGGAGAGATGGTAGCTGCCGCTGTTTTCCTCCAGAATGGCGATACCTCCGCCCATATGTCCCAGATGGCTGATGCGGGACACCTGATGTGCTTCTATACGCCAAGAGAAATGGGCGAGGTTAGTCCGCTGGCGGTCTGTACTGTGATTGAGAACAGGAAAACAAGCGATTTTTACTCGACACGATTTGGATCATTTGGACCGGAGGAAACCTTTTCCCGTGCCAAGGAGTATGCCAAACAACGGAACGTCACTGTTACACAGGCGTTGCAGCGGGTGACGGTAAGTGAGGAAATAGGGCTGGCTCTGCCTGGGATGGCCAAAGCTCTGTCCGATATTTTTAAGCGCTGCCCCGCTGTCGCGGCACGCATCACCTTCGATGTGGATCAGAGCCGTGTCTCCGTGGAATACAATCCGCTCTGGGAAACCCTGCCTCCCAAACGGCGGGAGAACAGAGGGAAGCCCTCAAAAAACATGACAAGGTAGGAGGTGACCCTATTGGAAGTCCGCATCAACAAAGAAGTCCGGGACTACCAGGAAAGTCTGTTCTTCGAGTTGTCCCTGCGGCAGTTCCTGTTCGCCCTGCTGGCCGTGCTGGTGGCGGTGGGGCTGTATTTCGGCCTGCACAGCGTGGTGGGCAGCGGAGAGATCGGCTGGATCTGCGTCCTGGCCGCCTTCCCCTTCGCCCTCTGCGGCTTTTTCACTTACAACGGCATGACCTTTGAACGATTTCTCCTCGCCGTCATCCGCTCCGAGCTGCTGTACCCCAGAAAGCTGGTGTTCCGGGCGGAAAACCTCTACGCCCAGGCGATGGAGCATTCCACTGTAAAGGAGGCACTGAAACTTGATTAAGACTCTGCAAAATACGCTGAAGCAGGACCGGGAGGGCTTCGTCCTCCCCAAATCCGTGCAGGACGCCATCCCCATCCGCCGCCTGTGGCCGGATGGGATCTTCCAGTTTGGGAGCAAGTTCTCCAAGACCATCCGCTTCTCGGACATCAACTACGCAATCGCCTCGAAAGAGGACAAAACGTCCATGTTTCTGGGCTACTCAGAGCTGCTGAACGCCCTGGACACCGGTTCCACCACCAAGATCACCATCAACAACAAGCGGCTCAACCGCCAGGACTTTGAGCAGAAGATCCTGCTGCCCAGGCAGGACGACTACCTGGACGGTTACCGGGCGGAGTACAACGCCATGCTGATGGATAAAGTGACGGACAGTTCCAACAGCGTGGTGCAGGAGCGGTACATTACCCTCTCCGTCCACCGCAAGAGCATTGAGGAGGCCCGCACCTTCTTTGACCGGGTGACAGCGGATGTGACCACCCGTCTGAGCCACTTGGACGCCCACAGCGAGGAACTGGACGCCGTGGAACGCCTGCGGGTGCTGCACGACTTCTACCGCACCGGCGAGGAAACGGAGTACCACCTGGATCTCCGGGAGCTGATGCGGAAGGGCCACAGCTTCAAGGACACCATCTGCCCGGACAGTCTGGAATTCAAAAAGGATTATTTCATTATGGGCGGCAAATATGGCCGGGTGCTGTTCCTGAAGGAGTATGCCAGCTATATCAAGGACAGCATGATCTCCGAGCTGACCGCCTTGAACCGCACCATGATGCTGTCCATCGATGTGATCCCCGTCCCCACGGACGAAGCCGTCCGGGAGATGCAGAACCGGCTGCTCGGTGTCGAGACCAACGTGACAAACTGGCAGCGCCGCCAGAACAGCAACAACAATTTCTCCGCTGTTGTCCCCTACGATCTGGAGCAGCAGAGAAAAGAAACCAGGGAAATGCTGGACGATCTCACTACCCGTGACCAGCGGATGATGTTCGCTGTGGTGACCCTGGTGCATCTGGCGGACTCCAAGGAGGAACTGGACAGCGATGCCGATGCCCTCCAGTCCGCCGCCCGAAAGCACCTGTGCCAGCTCTCCACCCTGAACTGGCAGCAGGCGGACGGGCTGGTGACCGCCCTGCCATTGGGCCTGCGGCGGATCGATGCCCTGCGGACACTGACCACCGAGGCCCTGGCCGTCCTCATGCCCTTCAAGGCCCAGGAGGTGCGGGATCAGGGCGGGATGTACTATGGACAGAACGTGATCTCCAAGAACCTGATTATTGCAAATAGAAAAGAATTGCTCAACGGCAACGGTTTCGTGCTGGGCGTGTCCGGCTCCGGCAAGTCCTTCACCGCCAAGCGGGAGATGGTCAATCTGGCCCTCTCCACCGAGGACGATATCATCGTCATAGATCCTGAGTCGGAGTACCGGCCCCTCATCGAAGGGCTGGGCGGCGAGGTGGTGAATATCTCCGCCACCTCCCCCAACCACATCAACGCCATGGACATGGAACAGGGCTACGGGGACGGCGAGAACCCGGTGGTACTGAAGTCCGAGTTCCTGCTGTCCCTGTGTGAGCAGCTCATGGGGGACCGGCTGCTGTCCGCCAAGGAGAAATCCATCATCGACCGCTGCACCGCCAATGTCTACCACAGCTACATCAAGGGCGGCTACCAGGTGAAAGCCCCCACCCTCCAGGACTTCCACGCCGAGCTGCTCCGCCAGTCCGAGCCGGAGGCGCGGGACGTGGCCCTGGCAATCGAGCTGTTCACCGAGGGCAGCCTCAACACCTTTGCCAAGCCCACCAACGTGGATACGGACGCCAGAATCCTGTGCTACGACATCCGGGATCTGGGAAAGCAGCTTCTTCCCGTTGGTATGCTGGTGGTGCTGGACAGCGTGTTCAACCGGGTCATCCGCAACCGGGCGCTGGGGCGGAACACCTGGGTCTATATCGATGAAATATATTTGCTGTTCCAGCATGAGTACAGCGCCAATTTCCTGTTTACGCTGTGGAAACGTGTCAGAAAGTACGGCGCCTGCTGCACCGGGATCACCCAGAACCTGGATGACCTTCTCCAGTCCCACACTGCCCGGACCATGCTGGCCAACAGCGAATTCCTGGTCATACTGAATCAGGCGGCCACCGACCGGGAGGAACTGGCCAAGCTGCTGAACATCTCAGACAACCAGCTCTCCTACATCACCAATGTTGACTTCGGACGGGGCCTCATCAAGTGCGGCAGCGCCATCGTGCCGTTTATGGATAATTTCCCGAAAAACCGGCTCTACAAGCTGATGACCACCAAATTGTCCGAACAGTCAGAGTAAATATACCCAGGAACAGGGCTGCGACCGCGGCCCTGTTCCTCGCTGTGGGAGGTGATGAATCATCGCAAAAGTAAAAGAAAAACGCACGGTAAAGGGCAAATTAAAGGAAAAAGTCAAGGCCGCGCCGAAGGAGCTTGTCCGCCGTGGGCTGGATGATGGTACGGAACGCCTGCGTGGCCAGCTCCGGGAGACCGCCCAGCGGGGGCAGGCCAGCGACTACGGCGGCGACCAGATCGAGGACACCGCCGCCTGTGGGGCATATCAGGCACGGCGCGGGGTGGAGTCTCTGCTGAAGAAGAAAAAGTCTGCCAGAGGCCAGGAGCAGGACGGGGAGCCGCGCACCGCTACGGACCCGTCCATGCAGGAGCCTCCGGCAGATCCACCACCGCCAAAGGCCCCGGCAGAGCGGCCCTCGCCCCATGAGTCGACTCCACGGGAGCAGCCCCGGATCAAGACGCGGGAAGCTGTTTCCACCAGGGAGGGCGGCGACATTGGGCCGTCTGAGAGCGGCAGGGCTGGTCCATCCCCTGGGGAGCAGATGAAGCGGTCATGGATCAAAACCAGGGAGTCCGCTGTTCACAATCCCCGCCCGGATACACCGTCTGCGCAACAGGCCGGATCGGAGCTTCCCCAGGTTAGGACGAGGGAGACTGCTGTCTATGATATTCCTGCGGATGCGGGATCGCCCCCGCAGGTGAGATCGGAGCCGCCGAAGGTCAAGACAAGGGATGCTGTTACCGGCGTCCCTTCTGGTGACAGCACACCTCTGGCCCCAGATCGTAGGTCAGAGCCGCCTGATCGCCTGTCTATCAAGACAAAGGACGCCTGCATCCAGGGCCAGCCCGTATCCGTGCCAGAGCAACCGACCCAGACGTTTGTGCAGGGCAGGCAGGAGTTTGTGTGGGAGCATGGCCGGACCGCTGCCATGAAGCAGGCGGAGGCTCAGCGGATGGGGAACAGCACTGCTCCCCAGGCCAGAAATGGCGGGGACGCTGCCTCTCCCGCTCCAGCGCAGCAGGGATGTGCTGGCGTGCGGAGCAGCTACGCCCCAGCCCAGGCTGTGCGCAGGCCGCCTAGTCCGGGAGGATCGGACACCCAGCCTATGCAGGAGGGCGGACAGGCGGTCATCAAAACGGCCCGTTCTGGGAGAAAGACCACGGAGCGCACCACCCGTCAGACCATCAAGACGGCAGAGCGCTCCTCCAGAAAGGCCATCAAAACTACCCAGCGGACGGCGAAAACTGCCCAGCAGACGGTCAAGACCGCCCAGAGATCCGCCCAGGCCACCGTAAAGGCCAC
>VSMY01000141.1 GCA_009773995.1 Oscillibacter sp.
CTTACCAGAGACAGGCGCAGTTATTTTTGGAGCGTATCTTGGACATTGACCAGGTTGGGAGAGCAGTCCAGCAAAACGCAAGAGGGGCGTTCTTTTTTGACCAGCCCCGCGACGATTCTCTCTTCCGCTTTGAACCCATCCCCGTCAGCTTTGGCGTAATCAGAGACGGCGGCTGTGGGGAGATACTATATCCCAACACGATCCGAGACCTGATAGACTTTTCGCTCCGGGAATGTGTCCGGCGAGAGATTCCGGTCCGGCGGTGCAGGAACTGCGGGAGGTACTTTCCGATCACCGGACGAATCACGGCGGAGTATTGCAGCCGCCCCACCGCGTCCAGGAAGCTCTGCCGGAGCACCGCCCCCGTTCAGAAGTGGGCGGAGAGCCGCCGGAGCGACCAGGTGTTCCAGGAATACCGCCGGGAGTATAAACGACGCTTCGCCTGGATTAAATCTGGAAAATACACGGAGGAACAATTTGCCGCTTGGCACAAAGCCGCCAAGGCCAGGAAGAAGGACTGTGACCGGGAGGTCATTTCCCTGGACGAGTTTAAGGCTTGGCTAAAAAATTCTTAACATTTAGGAATCCGCTAGTTCGATTTTTGACCGCAGACCGGAAGTGAAGTCGGCATTGTAATACAGGATAGTGAAGTATTTTTCTCATCCCTGCGCTTTTTGTACAAATCAACAACGGCCCTTTCTCAAGATTCAAGCAGAATACGAAAGTCTTTCCGCTGAATTTGTGGCATAATAGGAGCAGGAATCCAGAGAAGGGGCAGATCAGTCATGAACCGTTTCTTTGAACCGGACCCACTCTCCCGCGCCTTTGAGAACAAGAAGCCGCCCACGCTCCTTTACATCACGAAACAGCAGTTCGGAGGCGAAAAGCACGACCGTCCCATGCACAGCCACGACTCCTTCTGCGAGCTCCTCCTGGTCTATCGGGGCTTCGGCTCCTACGCCATTCGCAATCACTCCTTCCCCATCCAGGAGGGCGACATTCTCTTTTACAACCAGGACGAGTCCCACGAGGTCCGCAGTATCTCCAATACGGAAATCGGCACCTACTGCTTCGCCTACTTCGGGTTGAAATTTGAAGCGCTCCCCGCCAACCACATCATCCCGGGGAACAGTCATCCGGTCCGCTCCTCGGGGACCCAGTTCGAGTTTTTGCAGCAGCTCTGTGAGTGCGCCTACCAGCGCCTGGACACCGACGCCGCCGGGAAGGCCCTGGCCCAGAGCCTGGCGCTGTCCTTTCTCCTGATTGCCCGGGAGCTGGACGAGGACTCTTTTATCCACCCCAGCTCCGAGGAGGACGTCAAAATGGCGGACCGCATCCGCCGGTATCTGGACGTCCACTACACCGAGCAGATTGTCATCTCCGACGTGGCCGCCGCCTTCGGGTGCAGCGAGTCCTACGTGTCCCACGTGTTCAAGCGCTGCATCGGCTACTCCCCTATTCAGTACGTCATCCGACGGCGCATCGGCCTGGCGCAAACTTACCTGACCACGACGGACTACACGGCGACCCACATCGCCACCCTGGTGGGCTATGACAATACGAATTATTTCAACACCATCTTCACAAAAATCGTGGGCACCTCCCCCATGCGGTACAAAAAACAGTACCTGGAAGCCATGCGGGGCAAGGCGATGCCCTGAAAACGCGCCGGACCGTGGACAAAACTCCACGGTCCGGCGATTCGCTTTTTCGCATCCCATTCAAAGCAGGGCGAGGATCGCCGCCAGCAGCGGCAGCGTGACGATGGAGATCAGGTTGCTCACCACCATGGCACGTCCCGCCAAGTCCGCGTCCGCCCCATAGCGCCCAGCGAAGGCCCTGGCAGTCAGGGCCACGGGCGTGGCGAACAAAACGGCGGGCACCGTCAGGGTCACGCCGGAGCAGCCGGCGGCATACAGCGCCGGGACCAGCAGCAGGGGGAACAGCGCCGTACGGACCAGAGACAGCCACACCACCGCCCCAGGCTGGAACAGGTTCCTCCAGGACTGCTTCGCCATGCAGGCTCCCACGGACAGCAGACACAGTGGGATGGTGATGTCCCCCACCCAGTCCAGCGCCTGATGAAAAGACCCAGGCAGGCGGAGGGGGGAGAGAAACAGCGCGATGCCCGCCAGGGTCGACAGGAGGCAGGCGTTCCCCAGCAGCTTCCTCCATTGAATGGGGGTATCCCGCTGGAAGAGGGCCACGCCGTAGGAGAAGGTCACTACGTTGTGGACCAAGTTGAACACGGAAGCGTAAAACACGCCGTCATTTCCATAGACGGCCTGGATGACGGGATAGCCCATGAAGGCCGTGTTGCCTACCAGGATCAGGTACTGGTACAGCCCCAGCTCCTTCGGCGGCCTCTTGGAAAACCGCCGCCAGAGCTCCAGCCCGATAATCACCGCCGTAAAAGCGCAAACGGCGATCAGCAGCAGTTGTATACTGGTTCGCAGCGCCTCCCGGGAAAACTCCTTGTCCATGGAGCACAGGATCATGGCGGGCAGTGTAACCCGGATTACCAGGTCGTTGGCGCCTTGATAAAAGGATTCCGGCAGCTTGAGCCGCCGCTGGGACAGGGCTCCCAAGAGCAGAATCAGGACCAAGGCCAGAAGTTTTTCAAAGAGCTCCTGCATGACTCCTCCTTTCCTCCGCTAAAAAGCCAGGGGAATCTCCCCTGGCTTTTCGATGGTTAAAGCAAATCAATTTTTCTTGGCGTTTTTCCGCATATCGAAAACCACGGCGGCAATGATGATGATGCCCTTGCAGACCTGCTGGAGGTAGGGGGAGATTTTCAGCAGCATCATGCCGTTTTTCAGGATGCCCATGATGAGGATGCCCGCGATGACCCCGGAGATACGGCACACGCCGCCGGAGTGGGAGGTTCCGCCCACGGTGGCCGCGGCGATGGCGTCCAGCTCGTAGTTCACACCCACGGAGGAGTTGCCCGCGCCGGACCGGGCCGCCAGCAGCACGCCGCCCACGGAGGCGCAGAAGGCGCACCAGGTGTAGACCTTGATGATGTTCTTTTCCACATTGATGCCCGCCACCCGGGCCGCTTGGTCGTTTCCTCCGATGGCGTAGACGGCTTTTCCGAACCGCGTCTGGGTCAGCATGAAGCCCGATATACAGGCGAAGATGATGAAGATGATGATAATGACCGTCACGGATGCGCCGGAAATCTGGAACAGCTCGAACTGGGCCACGTTCTTCAGCCCCTGCTTCAGCTCCGGGATGGGATAGGCGTTGGTGTAAAGCTGGGCCAGGGCCCGGGCGATCAGCTGGGTACCCAGGGTGGCGATGAAGGCGGGGATCTTTGTGTAGGCGATCAGCAGGCCGTTGATGACGCCGAAGAAGGTGCCCACCGCAAGGCCCGCCAGGATGGCCACCACCACAGGGATGTCCGGCAGGTTGGGGAACAGCCGGGACGCACCGTACTCAAACTTCTGGGCCAGGGAGGAGGTGACCACGCCGGTGAGGGCCACCAAGGCGCCGGGGGACAGGTCAATGCCCTTGGAGAGGATGCACCACATGACGCCTACGGCCAGGATGCCGGTGATGGACTCGGTAGTCAGCACGCTGACGATGTTCTTTGCCGTTAGGAAGGTGGGAGACAGGATGGACATCAGCGCCGCCATAAAGATCAGGACAACCCAAATGGAGTTCTGGCTCATCCACTGCTTCGCGTTCAGGGTTTTCTTCCCGTTCATGACTTCAGTTCTCCTTTCTTTTTTCAGGCGCTGGCGGCGGTCCCGTCCAGCTGGCCATGGCACAGGGCCATAATGTGCTCAGAGTTCCACTGGGGGCCGTCCCGCTCCACCACGCCGGTCACCTCGCCCTCATACATGGCGACAATGCGGTCGGACATACCCATGACCTCCGGCAGTTCGGAGGAGATCAGGATGATGGCCTTCCCGGCAGCGGCCAGCTGGGAAATCAGCGTGTGAATCTCCGCCTTGGCGCCCACGTCGATGCCCCGGGTGGGTTCGTCCATAATCAGCACGTCCGGGTCCGTCAGCAGCCAGCGGCCAATCAGCACCTTCTGCTGGTTTCCGCCGGAGAGGTACATAATCAGCTGGTCGATAGAGGGGGTCTTGGTGTTCATGGCCCGGACGTATTTCTCCGTATCCTCCTTGATCCGCTGGTGCTTCAGGGGGAAGCCGTAGGCGGACAGGTGGGCCAGGATCGTGTTGTCTTTCACGGAGCGGATGCCCACGATGCCGTTGCCCCGGCGGTCCTCCGTCAGGAGGGCAATCTGCTCCCGGATGGCATCCTGAGGGCTTTCGATCTTCAGCTCCCGGCCGTCCTTGACGATGGAGCCGCTGTCCTTGTGCCGCATGCCGAAGATGGTCTCCACCGTCTCCGTGCGCCCCGCGCCCACCAGGCCCGCGAAGCCCAGAATCTCGCCCTTGCGGACGGAGAACGAGACGTTTTTCACCTGCTTGCCGGAGTTGAGCCCCTTGACCTCCAGCACCGTCTCCCCGATGTCGCAGGGGGTCTTGGGGAACATGTTGGAGACCTCCCGGCCCACCATGCGGGTGATGAGGGCGTCCACGTTGGTCTCCTCCGCCAGGTCGTGGCCCACGAAGCGGCCGTCCCGAAGGGTGGTCATCTCGTCACAGATTTGGAAGATTTCATCCATCTTGTGGGAGATGTAGATTAGGGCACAGCCCTCGTCCCGGAGCTTGCGGATGATGGAGAACAGGTGGACCACCTCGTTCTCCGTCAGGGAGGACGTGGGTTCATCCAGGATCATTACGTCCGGGTGGTAGGACACCGCCTTGCAGATTTCCACCATCTGCATCTGGGCCACGGTCAGGTTTCCCATCTTCTCGTCTGGGTCGATGTTCAGGTCCATCTCCTTGAAGAGCTCGATGGTGTCCTCCCGCATTTTCCGGTGGTCGATGTGAAAGCCCTTGTAGGGCTCCCGGCCCAGCCAGACGTTCTCGGAAACCGGGCGCTCCAGCACAGGGTTCAGCTCCTGGTGGATCATGGAGATTCCACTCTGCAGGGCTTCCAGAGGACCCTTGAAGTCAATCTCCTTCCCCTTGAACTTGATGCTCCCAGAAGTCTTGTGGTAGATACCGATCAGGCACTTCATCAGTGTGGACTTGCCTGCACCGTTTTCACCCATCAGACCGTGAACCTTGCCTGGGCGCAGCTTCAGCTCTACGCCGTCCAGGGCCCGCACGCCTGGGAATTCCTTCACGATGTCGGTCATTTCCAGTATGTACTCGCTCACTTCGCACCTCCAACCTTTCTCTCAGTCCTCGGGCGACGGACGCGGCGGAGACTTCGCGCAAGAAACCCCGGCCGCCGCCCTCTTTCCTTATATTATAAGGGATTGCCGCGCTCTGCCCTTCACTATTCTGCTGGAATTTCCTCTAATCCGCCCAGGATAGTATACAAAAAGCTCCCCCGCTTTTTTGTTCACTTCACAATCCTGCTTTCCTGTGTGTCCTTCTATGAAGAGACGCACCCTGCGCCGCGTGCGTGCCGCGGTTTTGGGTCGAAAACTGCACAGGATCAAAGAGCGCAAAACGCCGTCTGTTGGCGCACCCCACAATTTACCAGGATATGCGCTGAAAATCCGGCTTGAACCGGCGTTGGTCCTCCGCCCCTTCCAGCGGGGCGGGAAAGCAAGATAGTGAAGCGTCCAAAGCCGCCCCCCGGATATTTGTTGGAAATTTCCCAAAACCGGCGGAAACAGGAGGCAGAAAAGTGAAGGTTTCCAGGCGGGCCAGCCTCTATAATAAATATAACGCCCGGCGGGGACGCCAGGCAAAACGAAAAAATGAAGAAGAGGAGCGAACCACTATGAAAAGAAGATTT
>VSMY01000142.1 GCA_009773995.1 Oscillibacter sp.
ATCTCCCGGATACCTCCGCCCCAGAACCAGCAGACGAGGCCCCGCCCTCCGTGGTGTGGAGCGCACAGTACAAAGAGGCGCATCGGTTTCTGTATGGCAGCAAGGATATTCCGCCGGACTTCGAGGAAGCCTACCGGCTCCTTACTGCCGAAGCCGCAGACGGCAATGCTCTTGCCATGTACGACCTCGGAAGGATATTTTCTGGCGGTATCGGCAGAGACGCCGACCCCGAACAGGCTCAGGCATGGTACGCCAAAGCACTCGCCGCCTTTCTGGCGGTAGAACGGCAGCGGCCTAACCGATACGCAGAGTACCGCATTGGCAAAATGTACTCCGCCGGTATAGGAGCAGAGCAGGACTATGGGACAGCGGCAGAGTGGCTCACGAAGTCTGCGGAACAGAACTACGCCTACGCTCAATACTCCCTCGCCAAGTTGTTCAGCGAGGGAAAAGGCGTACCACAGGACCACAAAACCGCGCTCCACCTCTACGAACAGTCTGCGACAAAAGGCTTCCCCTACGCCGCGTGGGAGCTGGGAAAGCTCTGCCGTGACGGCGTTGGGTGCAGGCCAGACGAGAAGCAGTCCGCCCGGTACTTCGCCTCCGCCTTTCGGGGCTTCAAGGTCCTGGAGAGCCAGAGCCATGACGACAAAGCGCAGTACCGCATTGGCTGGATGTTCCTGCACGGAGTCGGTACGTCAAAAGATGAAGCCGCCGCCCGGAGTTGGTTCGAGAAGTCCGCACAGAGCGGAAATCAAAACGCCCAGTACCAGCTGGCGAAGCTGATCCTGGGCAACTCCGCCGCTGCGCCGGAGGAAATCAGGCAAGTGGTGGAATGGCTGACGAAAGTCGCAGAGGATGGATCGCAGTACGCACAGTATGCTCTCGGCAAATTGTACCGGGACGGCGGGCCAGTTGAAGCGGACCTCATTCAGGCCGTGATTTGGTTTTCCGAGGCGGCGGAGCAGGGCCATGAGTACGCCATGTACGCTCTCGGAAAGCTCAATCTGGAAGTGGGCAATGCCGAAGCTGCTCTCCGCTGGTTTCGGAAAGCTTCCAAGCTGGGGAATCAATACGCACAGTACCAGCTGGGCAAGCTCCTGCTCTCCGGCGAAGGCGTGCCGAAAGACGTGGATGAAGCGCTCCGATGGTTCACCGCCTCGGCAAACCAGGGGAACCAATATGCACAGTACATCCTCGGCAAGCTGTACCTGCTGGGGAAGGACATCCCCCAGGACCGGGAAGCCGCTGTGCGTTGGTTCTCGCTGGCAGCGGAGCAGGGCAATGAGTACGCCCAATATTTCCTGGACCACATGAATGACCCGCAGGGGCCTCCCCTCCTGACCAGCGCCACCCGGCTCCTGCATCACATGAGCCGGATCTTCCGCGAGGAAGCGCCGCCTGTCCAGCCGGGCATCCACTTTGTAGAGAGCAAGCTCCGGCGAAAGATCATGGAAAAGCGCCTTGCGCTGGGCCACAGGGCAGACGACCACGAGGATCAGCCTATCACCATGCGCTGAAACAGGGACGGCGATCCGCCGTCCCTGCTGCCTTATACGCTGAAGGTCAGCCTATGGTAGTAGCCGTCGCAGACCCGAGAGATGGTCTTGTCTGCTATGGCAGGCCGTTCTGGGCCATACAAGAGCTGCCCGATTTTATAGATTTCCCCATTGATGTACACGGATTCCCCAGCGCTGTGGCTTCCGCACTCCGTCAGCCAGGTCAGAGCCTGTCCCACCGTACAACCTCTGCGAAGCTCACCACGCTCATCCCAGAGCGGATCGAAAAATCTGTCCATGACTACCACATCCTCCTCTTTCCGGTCATCGCAACTCCACCCATTGTAGCTGGACCCCCGCTGAAAAACAATATCCGGGATGGAGAAAAAGAGGAAGATTTTTCATGAAACATTTTTCGATTAAGGCTTGACAAATCCGGAACTCACTCTGCCGCAGCCAGTTCGTTCATGACCAGCTGCTCCGCGCATTTCCTGGCGCTGGCGGAGCCAAAGTAGCGGACCGGAATATTTTCTTTCCGGGCGGTATCGATGATCCGGTAGTAGAATTTGTGAGAAATGGCGTTCGTCTGTATCCAGACCACATCCGCGCTCTTGACCACATTGATATCCGGCAGCATTTCCCGGTCAAAGAACCGAACGTCCGGCAGCATGGGGCGGATGGCTTTCCGCCAGGTGTCGTGCCCGCCGAAGGCCACGATTCGGCGCTCTCCCCGCCAGGGAAACGCAATCTCGGCCTCCGCCTTCTCCTCCGGCGTTCCCTCGCGGCTCCGAAGCTCGAACAGCGTCTCCCGAAGCTGGCTGAGTTCCGCCTTGTCCCGCAGGGCATCCTCCTCGACAGCGCGAAGCTGCTCCTGCAATTGACGGGCTCTGACATCCGCGTCGTGCAGTATCCGGCGGGACTCCTTCAACTGCCTTGCCAGTTCCTCAACCCTGACGGCGCTGTCCTCGTCCTTTGATTCTTTATCCAGCTCCAGCAGGTCTTCCTCCAGGGATTTTATATAGTCCTCAAAGCCATCGCTATCAAATGGAGTCACCAATCTCCGTGCCCGGAGTTCGTCCACATACGAGGCGAACCACGCGCCCCAGGAAAGGGCCTCCGCCCGTGTCTCTGGAAGTCCCTGCTCTATAAACCACTCCCGTAGACGGCCGGACGGAACCTGGTCCCTCGGCAGGGCGTAACCGGTGGCGAGATAAAACAGCTGACCTTCCGAAAGCCGCTCTCCCTCCTCGATATCCGCATCGGGAAGATACTCTTCCTCTGTGTTTTCGTTTGGACTAAACGGATAGAGGAGCGAATGGTCTGGCGAACCTTTCTCAAACGGCCTTGCGAAGGTGAACGACTCGTCCGCTCCCCAGGGAAGGCGGCGCTCCGCACAGAGGACAACGGCGGCGGTCAGCATATTCAAATCCGTCAGCACGTCGCCGTCCCGCTCCAGAAGCAGGCAAGCCGCGCAAATTGCGTAGGGGTCCTGTATCCGAAAACCTTCCATCAAGTCCGCAGACCTGCGGTAGTACAGCGTCTCCCGTATGGTCTCCGGCGACGCGCCGATCAGCAGCGCCGTGTGCGTTAGAAACCACAGGCCGGGCTGTTCCTTCGCGGGTGAGGCCATTGGGAACTCCGGCTCATCCAGCCAATCTCGTTTCGGAGCGTTCGGATTCGCCAGCACCGACGGCGCACCGCCATCATGTGGCGTCGATGGCGTGACACGGGTGCTGACCTCCAGGAAGCGGTCGAGATAATCCAGAACGGCGTCTTTGAAGGCGCTCTTGATGCTTCCGGCGGTTTCCTTGTCTACCAGTCCCCAGAGCTTTCGGAAAGCTTGCCGGCTGCTTGTCTTCCGCTTCATGAATACGGCTATCACGCCCAGCATCTCATCGAGGGTGTGCCGCAGATCGTCCACAGTCGGAGTTACAAATCCGATCTCATCATCCAGTTCATCCGGCAGGAGCGGATAGAATTTATCCTCCAGATCATGATTTTTCACATAGTCCAGCAACCACAAGGCTGCGCCCAGCAGGAAACAGGGAGACGTGCTGAGACGCTCTGCCGACGGAGAGGGAAGCGTAGCCGCCGTGGCCAGCGCCTTCACGATATCGACCCGTTGATATTTCCCGTCGAAGTATTTGCAGAAGAAGCCGACGGAGGCCCTCGCCGCCTGTTCTCCGGCCTTGGCAATGGCCCCCGCCCTGGCAAAGCGGTCAGACTCCTCCCGCATGAACAAAGCCGTTTCCCGGAAACGGGAAACCGTCTCTTTGAAAACGCGCTCCTCCGTGGGTGTCAGCGCTATGGAATAGACCGGCTCCCCTGCCAGGGTCCAGCTTTTTGCTGAAGATACCTTTTTCTTGCTTCCCATTTGTAGTACCACGCTTTCGTTTTCTTTTTGTACAGTGTACCATAGTTGTCAAAAAAAGTCACCTGCAACCATTTCAAAACTGGAGGACAAAATGGCCTACATCAAATTTTCCAACGAGCAAAAACAGCGGGCCGCCTCCGTAGACCTGGAGGCGTTCCTGCTGAGTCAGGGCGAGAAACTCCTGCCCAGCGGCAGGGAAAAGCGACTCGCCAGCAACCACAGCGTCACCGTCCGGGGAAACGAGTGGTTCGACCACGCTACAAAGGAGGGCGGCGGGCCGGTATCCTTCGTTCAGAAGTTCTACGGCCTCAGCTACCCGGAGGCGGTGACGCGGCTCCTGAACGGCGAACAGGGAGAAATCATCTCCGCGCCTCCCAGGCAGAAGGAAAAGAAGGAGTTCCAGCTCCCGCCGAAAAACGATACCATGCGCCGGGTCTATGCTTACCTGCTCAAGCAGCGCCTCATCAGCCGCCCGGTGCTGGACGCTTTCGTACACGCCAAGTTGATCTATGAGAGCTGCGAACCGTCCAAGGGCGGCAATCCCTATCACAATGCCGTATTCGTCGGGCTGGATGAAAACGGCATCCCCCGCCACGCCCACAAGCGGGGTCTGTACAGCCAGGGACCGGGCCTCAAGAGAAACGTGGGCGGCTGTGACGCCCGATACAGCTTCCACCACTGCGGCACCAGCGACCGCCTCTACATCTTTGAGGCTCCCGTTGATATGCTGTCCTTCCTCACATTGTACCAGAAGGACTGGCAGTCCTACAGCTACGCCGCCCTCTGCGGGACCAGCGAACATGCTATGCTCTGGATGCTGGAGCAGAATCCGAATCTCCGGCACGTCCTCCTCTGCCTGGACCACGACGAGGCGGGCATCGAGGCCAGCGGAAGGCTGACGGAGATTCTCCATGAGCGTGGATATGCCAGTGTCACCGTCCTCCAGCCGGAGTGCAAGGACTGGAATGAGGACCTGAAAGCCGCCCACGGCCTCCCGGCCCTCCCGGCGGAGGAGCATCCTCAGCTCATCGTCGCACCGGACGTATGCCAGCTGATTGCAGAAAAAAGTGAATCCGCCAAACTGGACAGCCTGGAGAGCGACCTCTCCGGGCTTTTACAATCTTACCGCGTCCACCTCCACTGGGGTCGCTTCGGAAAGGCGCTGGATTATACGGACCAGGCTTCCGCTCTGGCCCTGGCGGCGTACAGCCGGGAGCTGCGGCAGCTCGGCGAACCCGTCAGCGGCGAGGAGCTGGCAAGGCAGATGTGCGAACGTATTCTGCCCCACCAAAACCACTCTGTTCTCAAAAACCGCCACCAGGAACTTAGCCTGAAAGTCCAGTCCGTCTTGGCACAGCAAAAGGTCCCCGGCATCCGCTCCGAGGAGGACAAGCGGCAAATGGCGGAGGCGTGGCTGGAACTGGCGGCGGACCTTGCCAAGCCGTCCGTCAAGTATGAGGCGGAAGAACTGAAAAAATGGCAGAAGCAGCAACAGGAGAAATCATTATCTATGACCATGTAAAAGGAGAGAATATGGACCAATCCGCGATTTTATTTATTGTCCTGGCAGGCGCGGCGTTCCTGCTGATTGGCGTGCTCGCCACCCGCTCCGGCGGTTCTCTGAACGGCATCAAAGCGAAAACCGTCGGCGACGGCCAGCACGGAACCGCTCGCTGGGCCACGAAAAAGGAACTCAAACAGACCTATCAATACATCCCCTTCCGACCCGTCCAATGGCGGAAGGGCGAGAACCTGCCCAAGGTCCAGGGACTCGTTCTGGGCTGCGAGGGCAAAAAGAACGCCGTCTCCGCCCTGGTGGACAGCGACGACATCCACTGCCTGATGATCGGCGCTTCCGG
>VSMY01000143.1 GCA_009773995.1 Oscillibacter sp.
GAAAAACGGGGGTTTTCCAGCACTTCCCCCGGTTCTCCCGGTTTATCCCGGTTTCTCAATTATCCTGTCCCCTTACAGCGGGCTATCCCGACGGCTGCACCCTCTCCATGACCGGCGTCACAGGCCGCTATGTCTGCGACAGCGACATTGAGCAGGCCATCGTCTCCATGGCCGCCGAGGTGGGAATCACGCTGGAGCTGGAGCTTCTGGAGTTCTCTACCTTCTCCCAGATTCTATCCTCCAACTCCTGGGGCGATATGGTCTTCGTCAACTACGGCGTGGGCTTCATGGACGGTTCCTACCCCATGAACCTCTATACGGAGGCCGCCGACGCCGGTATGGGCTGGAACAATGCCGAGTATGAGGCGCTCTTTGCCGCCGCCCGGTCCAACATGGATTTGGACGAGCGCCTGGAGCAGTTCCAGCAGTGCCAGCAGATGGTAGCCGCAGAGCTGCCCAGCATCCAGCTGATTCAGCCCAGCACCGCCGTCGGCGTCAGCGACGCGGTGGGCTATACCCCCGGCGTAATCGGAGCTTATTACTGTGATTGGATTACGAACAGCGGCAAATAATTTCTGACGGCAGACGACATAGACGGACGAAAAGGGGAGTTGTTTTAAACGGAGACAACTCCCCTTTTTGGAAAATCGGAGAAGCTTTCGCCGAGGAGACGAAAGAAAGGGGACTCTATGGATTTAGAAAAGGTATACGCCTACATCGACGCCAACCGGGACCGCTATATTGCATTGCTGCAAGCTTTTGTGCGCCAGCCCAGCGTCGCCTCCATGCATCCCGACAACGAGGACATGAAGGAGCTGGTAAAACGGACCGTGCGGGAATACACCGGCGCAGAACCGGAGGAGCTGAAAACCGGTGGAAACGCCGTGCTCTACACAGAGCTGAAGGGGAAGCGGGCGGACCGCATCCTGGGGATTTACAACCATTACGATGTGGTCTCTCCCGGGCCGGAGGAGCAGTGGCGCTTTCCCCCGTATTCCGGGACCATCGACGGCGGCGTCCTCTATTCCAGAGGAGCGGCGGACAATAAGGACGCCCTGGCCTGCCGCCTCTGCGCGTTGGATGCCATCCGCTCCGCAGGAGAGGAGCTGCCCCTGAATGTCAAGCTGGTATACGACGGAGAAGAGGAGGTGGGCAGCCCCTCTCTCAGCGAAATCGTGGCCGCAAATCCCGCCAAGTTCTACGCCGACGGATATATGTGGGAGGGGGGAGACCGCCTGCCGGACAACGGCCCCTTAATCATTGCCCTGGGGGCGAAGGGAATGCTGAGCGTAGAGCTGTTCGCCCGGGGCGGGAAAATCGACGTACACAGCGCCAACGCCCCATTGGTGCCGAATCCTGCCTGGCGTTTGGTTTGGGCTCTGTCCACCATAAAAAATGAGAGGGAAGAGATCCTTATTGACGGCTTTTATGACGGGATTATTCCCGTTACGCAGGCGGAGATGGACTCCTTGAAGCTGGGGAGGTTCGACCCCGAGGATGCGAAACGGCTGAGCGGAATTGAGACCTATCTGGGAGGCGTAGAGGGAGACGAAGCCCTAATGAAGCTGCTGTTTTCCCCCACGGCCAACATTGACGGCATGGTTTCCGGCCACACCGGAAAAGAGCATAAAAGCCTTGTCCCAGCCCAGGCCTCTGTGAAGATGGACTTCCGCCTGGTTCCCGGGCAGGACCCGGAGAACATCGCGGGACTGCTTCGAAAGCATCTGGACAAGCATGGGTTTACCGATGTCGAGATGGTGGTGGAATCCTACTGCGCCCCCTTCCGCAGCGGCGTGGATTCCGCCTATGTCAAAGCCCTGATCGCCGCGGCGGCCGACGTCTACGGAGCCGAGCCCGCCATTCAGATCACCTTAGCCGGTACGTCGCCTATGGAGAAGATCTGCAAATACGACCGGATTCCCGTGGCCATGATCGGCCCCGGAAATACGGAATCCGCCGTGCACTCGCCCAATGAGCACATTTTTCTGGAGGACTACATTTTAGGCATTAAAATGGCGGCGGCGGTGATGGACCGGTTTGCCACGGTGGAGTAAAGGAGAAATTCTATGGGGAAGTATATGCGCAGACGCCTGCTCCAGGTGATCCCCGTGCTGCTGATTGTAACCGTTGTTGTTTTTTTCATGGTGCATCTGTCCGGCGATCCCACCTCCATGATGCTGCCCCAGGACGCGACGCAGGAGGCCCGGGAAAACCTTCGGGAGGCCCTTGGCCTAAATCGGCCGCTGCACGTGCAGTATTGGATTTTTATCAAGGGCCTGTTTCAGGGGGATTTCGGCGTCTCCCACAAGTACAACGCGCCGGCATTGCCCATTGTACTGGAGAGGATTCCCGCCTCCCTGGAGCTTTGCGCCGTCTCCATCGTGTTGTCCGTGGTGATTGCGATCCCCCTGGGCGTCTGGGCCGCCAAGGCCCACGGCACGCCTTTCGACTCCGTTGTCAACGGGCTGGCGGTTCTGGGACAGGCGATGCCGAGCTTTTGGATCGGCATTATGCTGATTTTGCTCCTGGGGGTGAAGTGGACGCTCCTGCCGGTTTCGGGCAGGGGCAGCGTTGCCCAGCTGATCATGCCCTCGGCGACGCTGGCCATCGGCACATCGGCACAGATTATTCCCCTGGTGCGTTCGTCCATGCTGGAGATCGTGCACGAGGACTATATCCGAACCGCCAGGAGCAAGGGCCTTTCCGAACGGACGGTCATTTACAGGCACGCCTTTAAGAATGCCCTGGTTCCGGTGATTACCATGGTCGCCCTGCAAATCCCCGCCTTGTTTGGGGGCGCGCTGATTACGGAGACCATTTTTGCCTGGCCCGGTCTGGGGCAGCTGATGGTGACGGGAGTTACCAACCATGATATGGCAATTGTACAGGCTTGCATTTTGATGATCACGTTCATCACCATCGTCGTGAATCTTTGCGCCGATATGCTGTATTGCCTGATTGATCCACGGATCCGAATGTGAGGAGATACCGGCATGGGAAAAAAGAACGCACACAAGGGAACGAATTCGCCGAGCGGTTTTCGGAAATACGCGGGGCTGCTGTTCCGCAGCCAGACCGGTACGATCGGATTCCTGATCCTATTGACGATCCTCTTTGTTGCCATTTTTGCGCCGCTTATCGCCCCCTACGACCCCGCTGCGGTGGATTTGCGCGGTATGCGGATGCCCCCCTTTTGGATGGAAGGCGGATCTATGGAGCATATTCTAGGCTGCGACAACCTGGGAAGGGATCTGTGGAGCCGCATTATTTATGGGACCCGAGTCTCTTTGCTGGTGGGGATTCTCTCCGTTTTGCTGGCGGGGGCCTTCGGGATTACCCTGGGGATGATTTCCGGCTTCTACGGCGGCTGGATCGACAGCGTGATTATGCGGGTAACCGACGCCTTTTTCGCCATCCCCAGAATTTTGATGGCGATGGTGGTTTTGATGGTTGCGGGAAGCAGCGTGGCCGTGCTGATTTTGATCATCGGCGGCACCAGCTGGGTTCCCTTTGCCCGGATGATTCGCAGCGAGGTACTGGCCTTGAAGGAAAAGGAGTTCGTGAAATGCTCCCGCAGCATCGGTACCAGGAGCACAGTCATCCTTCTGAGGCACATTCTGCCCAACGTCATGTCCTCCTTCATTGTCCTGTGTACAATGAACATTGCGGGCAACATTATCAGCGAGGCGGCATTGTCCTTCCTAGGTGTGGGCATTCAGCCGCCCACGGTTTCCTGGGGCGTCATGCTGGCGGAGGGGCGGAAGTTTTTAGGGACCCACTGGTGGATCGGTACCTTTCCGGGAATCGCCATCACCATCTCCGTATTGGGGATTATGTTCTTGGGAAACTGGCTTCGGGACGTTCTCGATCCCCGGAACCAGGGAATTAAGTGAGGTGCATTGTGATGGAGCGGCAGACCGCACTGGAGGTCCAGAATCTGAACGTTTACTTTAAAACCGCCGGCGGAAATTCCACCCAGGCCGTGAGGAATCTCTCCTTCCGCGTCGGCAGCGGGGAGCTTCTCGGCATCGTTGGGGAGTCCGGCTGCGGGAAGAGCGTGTCCTCCCTGGCGATTATGGGACTTTTGGAGTTTCCCGCCATAGCCCAGGCGGACAGGATTTCCCTCATGGGAACCGACATCTCAAAAAACAGCCGGGAGGAGATGCGGAGGCTTCGCGGCAGTGAGCTTGCCATGATCTTCCAGGAGCCCATGACGTCTCTGAATCCCCTTTTTACCATCGGCGCCCAGCTCAGCGACACCATTGCCCTGCACCAGGCGTGCGGAAAGGCGGAGGCAAAGCTCCGGGCCGTCGGTATGCTGGAAAAGGTGGGTATTCCCAGGGCGAAGGCGGTGTATAAAGCCTATCCCAACGAGCTCTCCGGCGGAATGCGCCAGCGGGTCATGATTGCCATTGCTTTGGCGAATTCCCCGAAGCTGCTGATTGCTGACGAGCCGACGACGGCCCTGGACGTTACCATCCAGGCTCAGATATTGGAGCTGATGCGCAACCTGATTCAAGATTCCAGCACGGCCATTGTGTTCATCACCCACGACCTGGGCGTTATCGCGGAGATGGCGGATCGCGTACTGGTGATGTATGCCGGGAGCATTGTGGAGGAGGCGGACGTTATGACTCTGTTCCACAGCTGCGCTCACCCCTATACCCAGGGCTTGCTGGACAGTACCATCAAGGTGCACGAGGTCCACGACGAGCTGAGATGCATCGAGGGTGTGGTGCCCAGCCTGCGGGACATGCCCTCCGGCTGTGCCTTCCACCCCCGCTGCCCCTATGCTCAGGAAGACTGCCGGAGTCAAAGGCCGGAATTGCGGAAGACGGCGGAGGGCCATGCGGTTGCCTGCCTGCATCCGCTGAGAGGGAGGTGGGATTATGACTAAGGCGAGAGAACGGGCGGAACAGCTGCGGCAGGAACTGGCCCGGCCCTACGGGGGAGAGAACCTGCTGGAGGTAAGGCATCTGAAAAAGTACTTCCGAACCGGCAGCCGTTTCCTTCCCGGCAAGGGCGGCCACACATATATCCGCGCGGTGGACGACGTCAGCTTCACCGTCAAAAGCGGACAGACGCTGGGCATTGTTGGGGAATCCGGCTGCGGAAAATCCACCACAGGCAACACCATCATCCGCCTTCTGGAAAAGACCAGTGGAGAGGTTTACTTTCAGGGCCATGAAATATCCGATATGTCCAAGGAGGAGATGGAGATCATCCGGCCCAACATTCAGATGATTTTTCAGGACCCTTATTCCTCGCTGAATCCCCGTATGCGGGTGTTCGACATCATTGCGGAGCCGCTGCGGACCCACCGAGTCTGCAAATCGGAGCGGGAACTGCGGGAGCAGGTGCTGGACATGATGTCCGTTGTAGGACTTCAACCAGACTATGCCTCCCGGTACCCTCACGAGTTTTCCGGCGGTCAGCGGCAGCGAATCGGCATTGCCCGGGCCCTGGCGCTGCGGCCCAAGCTGATCATCTGCGACGAGCCCGTCAGCGCCCTGGATGTATCTATCCAGGCGCAGGTTCTGAATCTTCTGGCTTCTTTGCAAAAGGAATTTCATCTGTCCTATATGTTCATTGCCCACGGCCTGCCCACAGTGAAGCATGTCAGCGACCGCATCGCGGTTATGTATTTGGGACAGCTGGTGGAGCTGGCCGGTACGGATGAGCTGTTTGCCTCGCCCTGCCA
>VSMY01000144.1 GCA_009773995.1 Oscillibacter sp.
AGGGCGGTAAGAGCTTTATCTGCTGCTCCTCTTCCTTCATGGACAAGAAGAGCGGCCAGCTGAAATCCCGCATCCGCCCCACCTTGGTGGAGGGCTCCGTGGTTACCGCCACCCGCACAAACCTCCATTGGATTGTGACGGAGTACGGAAAATTTAACGTCAAGGGCAAGTCTACCTGGGAACGGGCGGAGGGCCTGATCGGTTTGGCCCATCCCCAATTCCGGGAAGAGCTTATCGCCGAGGCGGAAAAAATGCGCATTTGGCGGCGCTCCAATAAGCGCTGAGCCGCCGCTCTCTCTGCGGGGCCTCTGCTGTGTGGTGTTTGTCTCACAGGAACTTCGTTGGACAGCAGTCCCTACCCAGGGCAGTCTTAGCACGGAATCGGAAAAATCGGCACGGAATTTGAACCAGCATGGAATCAGGCGGATCAAGAGGCAAACAACACAGCGGCGGAGGCCGCGACAGAGAAAGGGGTGTCCATGTTCCAAATCGGAGACCTGATCGTGCACCCCATGCACGGGGCAGGCGTCATTGATGATGTCGTCCAGGAAAAGGTGGCGGGCAAGGTGAAGGAGTACTATGTCTTCAAAATGCCCGTAGGCGGGCTGACCTTGAAGATTCCCACCGCCAACTGCCAGGCCATCGGCATCCGGTCCATCATCTCGGAGGCGGAGGCGGAGGCGTTTTTCGCCGGCATCCCCGCCTTGGAGGTGGAGTCCAACGCCAATTGGAACAAGCGCTATCAGGAAAACCTTCTCCGGCTGAAAAGCGGCGACCTCAACGAGGTGGCCCGAGTGGTGAAGGGCTTGATGCGGCGGGATTCCCGGCGCGGGCTCTCTACGGGGGAACGAAAGATGCTCCACAGCGCGAAGCAGATCATCATTTCCGAAATCGCGCTGGTGGAGGGCTGCGCCTACCAGGACGCGGAAGCGCGGCTGGAACGGGCGGTAATGCAGAAGCCGCCGGTTCCTCAGTAAAACGCGCAAAGGCCCCGCTGGGGCAGAGAGGGGGTTTGCAATGCTGCCGTTTTTCAAAAAAGTGCGGGAAGCCAGGCGGCCCCGCTGCGCCGCGCTGGTGGCGGCGGCGGGCAGTTCCACCCGAATGGGCGGCGTGAACAAGCTGCTCCAGCCGCTGGAGGGCGTTCCGGTTTTAGTGCGGACCTTGGCGGCCCTCCAGGTGGCCGGGAGTATAGATGAGATCCTTGTCGCCGCCCGGGAAGAAGATATCCTGGAGATTTCTCAGCTATGCCGGACCTACGGGCTCACAAAATGCGTCAAGGTGATCCGGGGCGGGGAAAGCCGGGTGCATTCCGTGCTGCTGGCGGCGCTGGAGGCCTCGCCGGATATGGAGCTTTTGGCGGTGCAGGACGGTGCCCGGCCCCTGGTGACGCCGGAGCTGATTGACCGCGTCGTGTCCGCTGCCGCTCGGTGCTCCGCCGCCGTCCCTGCCGTGGCGGTGAAAGACACGGTAAAGACGGTCCGGGAGGATGGCGGAGTGGTGGAGACGCTGGATCGGACGCGGCTCCGGGCCGTCCAGACCCCTCAGGTTTTCGAGGCCGGTCTGTTGAAGGCGGCTCTCCAGTCCGCCCTGGAGCAGGGAACTGCCGTCACCGACGACGCCTCCGCCGTGGAGCGGCTGGGGAAGGTGGTCTTCCTGGTGGAGGGGGAGGAGGAAAATCTGAAAATTACCACCCCGGCGGATATGATTTTGGCGGAAGCCGTCGTGAAGGCCCGGGAGGAAGGGCGATGACAAATCTGCGAATAGGCCATGGCTATGACGTGCACCGCCTGACGGAGGGCCGGAAGCTGATTCTGGGCGGTGTGGAGATTCCCTGGGAAAAGGGACTTCTGGGCCACTCCGACGCCGATGTTTTGGTTCACGCCGTCATGGACGCCCTGGCGGGAGCCGCCCGTCTGGGGGACATTGGGAAGCTGTTTCCGGACACCGATCCGGCCTATAAAGACGTCTCCAGCTTGAGGCTGCTGAGCGCGGTGGGACGGCTTTTGGAGGAAAAGGGCTTTGCCGTGGTGAACATCGACGCCGTGCTGCTGGCCCAAGCCCCAAAGATTGCGCCGTATAAGGTCCGGATGATGGAGAACATCGCCGACGCTTTGGGGATTGAATCGGAGCAGATCAATGTCAAGGCCACCACCGAGGAGGGCCTGGGCTTTACTGGAGACGGCTCGGGCATGGCGGCCCATGCCGTGGTTTTGCTGGAACGCAGCCCCTCCTGAGCGCGTACCATGCCGAATAGATATCCGCGCCCCGCTTTGCTGCGGGGCGTTTTTGCGCCATGGCACCTTTCTCTCTAAGTCCCATAATATGGGAGAGAAAGGAGGAGTGTTTGTGGAGCACTATATCATCCTGGCCCGCTCCGTAACCTACGCCCAGCGGATGCAGAAGTCCCTGGGGCGGGCGGGCATCCGCTGCCATGTCTTCCGGCCTCCCAGAGACCTGACGGACATGGGCTGCGCCTATGCCGTGCGCATAGCGGTTTCCGATCTGCCGGGGGCTCTGACCGCCCTGCACAGGGACGGCCTGGACCCCGTTCAAATATTTTTGTTCCAGAAGGGCCTGTACCAGGAGGTGGAGGCATGATTTATTTTGACAGCGCGGCCACCAGCTTTCAGAAGCCCGCTTCCGTTGCCGCCGCCATGTGGGAGGCCTTGGCCGCCATGAGTTCCCCGGGACGGGGCGGTTATTCCGCCGCTGCCCGGGCCGCCGACGCGGCCTTTCAGTGCCGCTCGGAGCTGGCGGAAATGTTCGGCATGAAAAACCCGGAGCAAGTGGTATTCACGCTCAACGCAACCCACGCCTTGAACATCGCCATCAAAAGCCTGGTTCCGCCGGGGGGAAAGGCGGTCATCTCCGGCTATGAGCACAACGCCGTCACCCGGCCCTTGGAGGCCCTGGGGGCAGATGTTTCCGTAGCATCCGCCCCGCTGTTTGAGCCGGAGGCGGTGACGGCGGCTTTTAACCGCCTCATTGTCCCCGGGACCGACGCCGTGGTTTGCAGCCATGTGTCCAACGTCTTTGGCTTCATCCAGCCGGTAGAGGACATCGCGGCCATTTGCCGGAGCCGGAGAGTGCCCTTTATCATCGACGCCTCCCAGTCTGCGGGGGTTTTGCCCCTGAATATGGGAGCTCTTGGCGCGGCCTTTATCGCTATGCCGGGGCACAAGGGGCTCTACGGCCCCCAAGGCACCGGCGTACTGCTGTGCCGGGAGGACGTTCCCACCCGGCCCCTTCTGGAGGGGGGCACGGGAAGCCAGTCTATCCAGCAGCAGATGCCGGATTTCCTGCCGGACCGTCTGGAGGCCGGGACGCTTAACATGCCTGGAATCGCAGGACTGTTAGCCGGTATCCGCTATGTCCGCCGGGGAGGGCAGGAAAAAATTCTGGCCCATGAAAAGCACCTGACCCAAATTGCCGCCCAGGGGCTGGCGGCCATGCCGGGTATGCGAATCTTCGCCTCTCCCGGCCTTCGGCATCAGACCGGGGTGCTGTCCCTGACGGTGGAGGGACTGGACGTGGAAAGCATCGGCTCCGCCCTGGCGGAACGGGGATTCGCCGTTCGCACGGGCATTCACTGCGCTCCCAGCGCCCACCGAACGGCGGGAACGCTGGACACCGGCACCGTCCGCGTCAGCTTTTCCGATTTCAACACGCCGGAGGAGGTAGCCCGGCTGCTCCGGGTGTTTCCTGGGGCCTTGGGGCGGGCTTTCTGAACAGACCGTGAATTTTCCGGTAATTTTCCCTTGGTTTACCTTGCTTTTTACCGCCGGGTTCTATATAATCTATAGTATTCATGACCTGACGTTTCTCTCAGCGGAAACAGCCGCTTTCCCGGCGGCCCAGAGGAAAGGGATGACGACGTAAAATGAATGTGACGCTGACGGAGCTGTTTGCCACCATCGGCCGGTATCTGCTGACCATTGAGGTTTCGGATGTTTTGGATATTGCCATCATGGCGTTCGCGCTCTATAAAGTACTGACCCTGGTGCAGACTACGAAAGCCGCCAGCCTTTTGAAGGGGCTGTTCGTTTTCCTGGCGGCTCTGCTTTTAAGCTACCTGTTTGGGCTGAACGGCATCTACTATCTGCTGAGCCGAATGGTGGAGGTGGGGGTGCTGGCGCTCATCATCCTGTTCCAGCCGGAGATCCGCCGGATTTTGGAGGAGATGGGAAGCCGCCGCATCCTGGCCCTCTTCACTCGGACGGAGAACGCCAGCGTTCTGGAGCAGACCATCGAGCAGACCGTCCTGGCCTGTTCGGAGATGTCCCAGTCCCGCACCGGCGCGCTGATTGTGTTCGAGCGGGAGATTCTTTTGGACGACATGGTCCGCAGCGGCACAGTGCTGGATGCCGCGGTGTCCAGCGAACTTTTGAAAAATATCTTTTTTGTCAAGGCGCCCATGCACGACGGGGCGGTCATCGTCCGTCACGGTCGGGTGCTGGGGGCGGGGTGCATGCTCCCCCTGAGCAAGAACGTGAATCTGTCCCGGGATTTGGGGATGAGGCACCGGGCGGGCATCGGCATGAGTGAAAACTCCGACGCGGTGGTGGTCATCGTATCGGAGGAGACCGGCTCTATCTCGGTGGCCACCGGCGGAATGCTGAAACGGCATTTGAAGCCGGAGACCCTGGATAACCTCCTGCGGAACGAGCTGCTTCCGCAGGAGGAGGCCGGGACGGAAAAGCAGAAATTCAGCCTGACGGGTCTTCTGCGCTCCAGGAAGGACGGAGGTGCGTAAGGTGGAAAATGAGAAGATCGGACGCCGGAGGGTCGTCTATGTGCTGCTGTCCATTTTGGTAGCCGCCGGTATTTGGCTCTACGCCGATTTGACCAGCGGCCCCAACGGCACGCCGCAGACCCAAACCCGGGAGTTCCTGGAGATCCCCATTGAGTATTTATATGAGAGCACCCTGACGGACCGGGGTCTGATGCTGGTGGACGAGGACACGGACCGCACCATTGATTTGGAGCTGAAGGGCACCCGCTGGCTGATTTCCAGTCTGGACCGTTCGCATATCCGGGTTACCGCCAGCCTTTATGACGTGACCAGCGCCGGGGTGCAGCGGGTCAACTACGTCGTTAGCTTTACGGATTCCAGATTTGGCAACAACGCCATCCAGCGGGAAAACGCCAGCTTTGGCATGGCGACGGTAAACATCAGTGAGCTCTACAGCCGGACCATCGATGTCAGCTGCGAGCTGGTGGGCGGCGTGGCGGACACCTATTCCGCCGGGCAGGTGGAGCTCTCCCACACGGAGGTGGAGGTCCGGGGCCTCCAGGAGGACATCAACCCCATCAGCTACGCCAAGGTCACCCTGGACATCGGCGCCAACGCGGTGGAGACGGTATCCCGGGACCTGGAGCTCCAGTATTATGACGAAAACGGCCGGATTTTGGACAAGTCCGGCATCTACTCCTCGGTGGAGACCGTCCGGGCCACCCTGCCGGTGTTCGTCACCAAGGAGCTGAGCCTGTTCGTGAACTTTACCGACGGCCCCGGATGCCGCGCGCGGAACACCGAATACTTTATCGAGCCGGCGACCATTGCCGTTTCCGGCGATGCTACGAAGCTGAAAGAC
>VSMY01000145.1 GCA_009773995.1 Oscillibacter sp.
TCTGGAGGACGGACGAGGAGGAATTCCGGGCCTGTGCGGAGATGGTGCACGGGCTCGCGCCCCTCTCCTGACTGCAAAAATAAACGGCGCCGGTTTACGCGGGCGCCGTCGTTTTTTGCGTTCCTCGGCTTAGTACATGCCGCCCATGTCGGGCGCGGCGGGAGCGGGAGCGGGGGGCTCGGGCTTGTCGGCCACCAGGGACTCGGTGGTCAGCACCATGCCGGCAACAGACGCGGCGTTCTCCAGGGCGGAGCGGGTCACCTTGGCGGGGTCGACGATACCGGCGGAGACCATGTCGCAGTACTCCTCCTTGTAGGCGTCGAAGCCGAAGCCCTTCCCGCCGGAGCGGACCTTCTCCAGAATGACGGAGCCGTCCAGGCCCGCGTTGGCCGCGATCTGGCGGATGGGGGCCTCCAGGGCCTTGGCCACAATGCGGACGCCGGTTTTCTCGTCGCCCTCCACGCCGTCTACCAGGGCCTCCACGGCGGGGATGACATTGACGAAGATGGTGCCGCCGCCGGCCACGATGCCCTCTTCCACAGCGGCCCGGGTGGAGTTCAGGGCGTCCTCGATGCGGAGCTTCTTTTCCTTCATCTCGGTTTCGGTGGCCGCGCCGACCTTGATGACGGCCACGCCGCCGGCCAGCTTCGCCAGGCGCTCCTGGAGCTTCTCTTTGTCATAGTCGCTGGTGGTGTTGGCAATCTGGGAGCGAATCTGGGCCACCCGGTCCTTGATGGCCTGGGAGTCGCCCGCGCCGTCCACGATGGTGGTGGTTTCCTTGGTGACCTTCACCTGGCGGGCGCGGCCCAGCAGGGAGATGTCGGCGGTCTTGAGCTCCAGGCCCACTTCCTCGGATACCACGGTGCCGCCGGTGAGGGTGGCGATGTCCTGAAGCATCTCCTTGCGGCGGTCGCCGAAGCCGGGGGCCTTGACGCAGACCACGTTGAGGGTGCCCCGGAGGCGGTTGACAATCAGGGTGCTCAGGGCCTCGCCCTCCACGTCCTCGGCGATAATCAGCAGCTTCTTGCCGGACTGGACCAGCTGCTCCAGCAGGGGCAGGATGTCCGCGATAACGGAGATTTTCTTATCGGTGATGAGGATATAGGCGTCATCCACCACGGCCTCCATTTTTTCCATGTCGGTGGCCATGTAGGGGGTGATATAGCCCCGGTCGAACTGCATGCCTTCCACGACCTCGCTGTAGGTCTCGGCGGTCTTGGATTCCTCGATGGTGATGACTCCGTCGGCGGAGACCTTCTCCATGGCGTCGGCAATCAGCTTGCCGATTTCCTCGTCGCCGGAGGAGACCGCGCCCACCCGGGCGATGTCCTTGGAGCCGTCCACGGTCTTGGCCTGGGCCTTGACCTCGGCCACGGCGGCCTCGACGGCCTTGGCCATGCCCTTTTTGACCACGATGGGGTTCGCCCCGGCGGCCAGGTTCTTCAGGCCCTCGCCGATCATGGCCTGGGCCAGGAGGGTTGCCGTGGTGGTGCCGTCGCCGGCCACGTCGTTGGTTTTGGTGGAGACTTCCTTCACCAGCTGGGCGCCCATGTTCTCAAAGGGGTCGTCCAGTTCGATTTCCTTGGCGATGGTCACGCCGTCGTTGGTGATGAGGGGCGCGCCGTATTTCTTGTCCAGGACCACGTTCCGGCCCTTGGGGCCCAGGGTGATTTTGACGGTATCGGCCAGGGTGTTGACGCCGGTTTCCAGGGCCTTGCGGGCGTCCTCGCCGCGCTTGATGAGTTTGGACATAATCAATCAACCTCCAATGAAGATATAGAAACTTTTTAAATCATTTTCGTGACGACATGCGCGTCACGAAAATTCCGATACCCCAGCCGCCCGGGGCGGCGTCACCAGTCCGCAGACTGGTGGGGGGGATCCTCAAGGGGGAGCCTGCTCCCCCTTGAATTTTACTCGACGATGGCCAGGATGTCGTTCTGCCGGACCACGGTGTATTCCACGTCCTCCAGCTTCACCTTGGTCCCGGCGTACTGGCTGGTGATGACCTTGTCTCCGGGCTTCACGGTCATGGTGACTTCCTTGCCCTCCACGGTACCGCCGGGGCCCACGGAGATGACTTCGGCCACGGAGGGCTTCTCCTTGGCGGAGCCAGTGAGGATAATGCCGCCCTTGGTGGTTTCCTCGGTCTCCACCATTTTCAGGATGACACGGTCTGCAAGCGGGGTGAGTTTCATAGCGGGTTCCTCCTTAAAATATAAAAATTTGAAAAAACATAATCACTGTTAGCACTCAAATACCAGGAGTGCTAACAGTGATTATCATAGTACAGCCGTCCCCATTTGTAAAGGGGGTTTTTCGCAAAAGTTATGAAGAATTTGTAAATGTTGCCCTCTTATTCCAGCAGCCAGTCGTCCACCACGTCCCGCAGCCCTACCGGCGTCACGGACCCCCGGAGCAGCGCCTCCGCCAAAGCTTGGACTTTCCGCCGGGAGGGGCTGAGATCCGTCACCGACGCCTCTTCTTCCTCCAGCTCAATCCGGACGCCGAAGGTCCCCGCCTCCTCCAGCAGATAATAACGCGCCTGTGACGACAGGCATGGGACCTCTCCTACCAGCAGCTTGTGCAATCCGCTTCCTCCTCCGGCCCGCGCCTCTTCCGAGAGCCGCGGGCGTTTTCTGCTCTCAGCATAACACAGGCGTCTCGTAAAGCCTGTCAAACTTTGTCGAAACCCTGCTCCTCCGCAAGCAGCGCCTCCAGCTCCTCCCGGCCGAACAGGAGATTGAGGGCCTCCAGCATGCCGTTGGCCGTGAGGTGCTCCGGCAGGTCCAAGCGCTTCAAAAGCAGACGGCGCCTCTCCGCGCTGCCCTCTCCCCCGCTGAGGCCCAGGGCGACCAAGTCCGCCTTGGTGACGGCCTCCCGCCGCTCCGGGGGCGGCCCGTCCTCAAACGTGGCGCCGCAGCGGCGCAGAGCCTCCAGCAGCACGGCGGGGGACATGCCCTCCACGCCCAGTTTGCCCTCCTTGCCGCCCCTGCGCTTCCGGCGTTCCTTGCCCTTCACGTCGGGGATGTAGGCCTGCTTCACCTTGTCCCTGGGCAAAGCCCCCTTCAGGTAATTCCGCAGAAGGAAGCCCGCCCCGTCGCTGTCCGTCAGGAGGATGAGGCCCTGTTTCTCCGCCAGGCGGCGGAGAAAGGCCAGCTTCTCCTTGTCGTTGAACACGGCGAAGCCCCCCAGGGTGACCACCGTGGCGTCCACCACCTGGGAGACGGTGTTCTTGTCATAGCGGCCCTCCACCACGATGACCTCCCGGACACGTTCCATTCCCGTCAGCTCCTCTCCGCGGCTAATTGCACCAGCAGTAATTTCAGCTCCCCCGCGCTGTCCACGCCCCGCTCGCTCTTCATCCGGCGGTCCAGCTCCTGGCAGCGCCGCACCGCCTGGGCGCACCACTCCGCCGTGGTCCGCCGGGCGGCGGAAACCAGCAGCTTTGCGGGATAGTCGGACTTCATGCCCCAGAGCTCCATGAGCCAATAGCGGTCCCGGCCGCTGTCCAGGGCCAGCCGGGCGGTCCAGATGCGCCGGAGCTGGCTCCCCAGGGCCGCCAGGATCAAGATGGGCTCCGTCTGCATTTTCAAGAGATCTCCCAGGATGGAGGCCGCCTGGTCATAGCGCCCCTGGAGCACCGCGTCGGACAGCTTGAAGACCTCCGCCGACAGCACCGGGTCCGCCACGGCGTCAATGTCCGCCTGGGTGACGGTCTTTCCCTTGGCGTAGGCGGCGATTTTCTCAATCTCCGGCACCAGGCCCGTCATCAGCCCTCCGCAGGTGAAGACCAGGTACTCCGCCGCCGTCCGGTCGATCTCCTTCCCCAGGGCCTTGAAGCGCCGGGAAATCCAGGGGAGCAGGTCCGCGCTGGAGGCCGCCGGAAACTCCACCGCCTCCACATAGGTCTCCAAGGCACGGCAGAGCTTTTTCATGGTCCGGTTGGGCTTGTATTCCAGGGTGTCGTAAACAAAGACGATGCAGCCGTAGGGCGGCAGGTCCTCCAGCAGGGCGATAAGCTTCTCCCGCTGGTCCTCCCCCAGCTTGAAGAGGTCCCAGTCCGTTACCACCGCCAACGTCCGCTCCGCCATCATGGGCATGGCCTCCGCCGTCTCCGCCAAAGCCTGGGCCGTCAGGTCCTTCCCCTCCAGGGCGTGGACATTGAAGGTCTCGAAGCCCGGAGGCACCAGCTTTTTCCGCAGTTCTCCCAGGTAGTATTCCCGGAGATAGCTCTCCTCTCCGTAGAAGATATAGGCGGGGCCGATGGTCCCGGCGGAGAGATCCTCCTTGAACTTTTGCAGGGCCGCCCCCTTCCGGGGGGCCTTCTTTCTTTCAGCCATGGCTGTCCTCCTGATTCCAAGAGAGATGGATGGTCCCGTGCAGATCCGTCCGGTAGACGCCGCAGCCCTGCCGGGCCAGGCGGAGCAGGGTCTCCTCCGTGGGGTGCCCGTAAGAGTTGGACCCCACGCTGATACAGGCCGTCTCCGGCCTCAAAGCGTCCAGCAGCGCCTGAGAACAGGCGTACTTGGAGCCGTGGTGCCCCGCCACCAAGGCCTCAATGTCCGGCAGGTCGTAAGCCTCCAGCAGCCGTGCCTCCGTGGCGGCGTCCATGTCGCCGGTAATGAGAAAATCATTCTCCCCGGCGGAGGCCAGGAGGGACAAGCCCCGCTCGTTGTCCCCGGCGTCCCCCAGGGGCGGGTAAACCGTCAGCGTGCCCCGGCCGAAGTCCAGGCGCTCCTCCGCCGTGATAAAGCGGACGGTGACGCCGTGCGCTCCGGCGGCGGAGAGGACCATGCTTTGGAGTCCCGCGTCGTCCGCCCCCTCGGGAAGCAGCAGCGTGTCTACTCCGAGGCGGGCCAACAGACCCGTTACGCCGGAGACGTGGTCCTTGTCATAGTGGGTAAGGAGCAGATAGTCCAGACGTTCGCAGCCCATAGCCGCCAGCTGCCGGGCGGCGGTCTCGCCGGGGTCCTTCCAGCGGTTGGCGCTGCCGCAGTCCACCAGGGCGAAGGTCCCTTCGGAAGCCAGTACCACGCTCTGCCCCTGGCCCACGTCCAGAACCAGGGCGTCCAGGTCGCTCCCATACCGGGCCTCTCCCAGCCGGACGGTCAAAATCAGGGACAGCGCCGCCAGGGCGGAGGCCAGGACGTACTTCCGCCGTCCCGCCTTTTTGATCAAGTACGCGGCGGTGAAGAGGAGATACGCATAGGCCATCCAGTATTTCAGATAGGGATTCGCGGTGTAGACGGCGTGATAAGGGATTTTTGAGAGGAGCCCGGCGGCAAAGAGGATATATTCCGCCGCCAGCCGGGCCGGGAGGGCCGGCAGCGCTCCCAGCGGCGGACAGAAAAAGCTGACAAACACCGACAGCAGCCCGAAGCTGAAGGCCCACACGGCCGCCCACAGGCAAAGGACGCTGCTCAGCGGGGCGGTCAGTACCAGCGCGCCGAAGTAGTAAGCCGACAGCGGCACGGTGAAGACCATGGCCCCCATAGAGGCGGAAAAGGCGGCGGCCAGGAAGCGGAAGACGTTCCCCCAAACCCTCCCC
>VSMY01000146.1 GCA_009773995.1 Oscillibacter sp.
ATCTGAGTATAACAGACAGATATAACGCCCGGCGGGGACGCCAGGCAAAACGAAAAAATGAAGAAGAGGAGCGAACCACTATGAAAAGAAGATTTGCGCTTTTGCTGGTATGCGTCATGACCATCGGCCTGCTAGCGGCCTGCGGCCAGAAGACCGACGCCCCCGCCGATTCCGGCCCCGCCCAGAGCGACGGCGGCAGCTCCGACGGCGGCAAAACCTACAAGATCGGCTACTCCATGCCCGCCCGGGACCAGTTCCAGACCTCTATGGAAAAGGCCATCCAGGCCAAGGCGGAGACCGAGGGCATTGAAATCAACATCCTGGACGCCGCCAGCGACGTCTCCGCCCAGATCTCCCACGTCCAGACCTGGGAGGCCGACGGCTATGACGCGGTCATTGTGGGCCTGTGCAACAATGACTCCGCCGCCGACGTTCTGGCCGCGGCCGGTGACATGAAGGTGGTCTTCGTCAACCGCCAGCCCAGCCTGGACGTGCTTCAGGACGGCAAGGTGGTCTACGTAGGCACCGATGAGACCCTCTACGGCACCGAGCAGGGCAACTACCTGACCAAGCTCTTCCAAGCCGACGGGAAAACCGACGTAAACATCGCCATGTTCATGGGTGAGCTGGGCCTGGACAATGTGACCAAGAGGACCCAGTCCGCCAAAGACGCCCTGGCGGCCAACGGAATCAACGCCACCTATGTGGAAAACACGGCCAACTGGGACCGGATGAAAGCTATGGACCTGTTCAGCCAAATGATGAACACCGGAGATGTCTATGACGCGGTCATCTGCAACAACGATGAAATGGCCCTGGGGGTCATCGAAGCCATGCAGACCAACGGAAACAAAGAGATCATCTGCCCGGTGGTGGGCATCGACGCTACGGACGTGGGCTGCGCCGCCGTCAAGGCGGGCACCATGGCCTGCTCCGTCTTCCAAGATCCCGTCGCGCAGGGCGAGGGCACCATCCTCTGCGCCTTGGGCCTGCTGAACGGCACCGAGGTAGACGGCCTGGTGGACAACTACTACAACATCCTGCCTCAGCTGGTGACGGCAGAGAACGTGGACGATTTCATCAAGTAAGCGGTACATCCTAACCGGACGATGGGGGCGGGGCACCTTCGCTCCGCCCCCTTCTCTCTTCATAAAATCCCCATGAAAGACTGAAAGGAGACGCCTTTATGGGAATGAGCATCTGCGGCGCGCCCTGCTGCTGGGGCGTGGACGACCCGAAGAACCCCTACCTGCCCCCGTGGCAGAGAGTGCTGAAAGAAGCCGGGCTGGCGGGCTACCGGGCCATCGAGCTGGGGCCCTACGGCTATCTGCCCATTGACGCGGTGGTCGTCTCCGAGGAACTGGAGCGGAACGGCCTGGCCATCGTGGCGGGCACCATCTTCCACGACCTGCTGGACCCCGCCAATCAGGAGAGCGTCCTGAAGGCGGTGGACGACATCTGCACCCTCATCACCGACAGCCGTCTGCCCCGCCTGCCCCGGCATGAGGGTCAGAAATTCCCCACACCCTACATGACCGTCATGGACTGGGGCCACGACGAGCGGGACTACGCTGCGGGCCATCCCGACCGGGCCCCCCGCCTCTCCCCGGAGGAATGGAAGGGCTTCACGGCAAACGTCCGGGCCGTCTGCGAGCGGGCGAACGAGTACGGCGTCCGGCCCGTTATTCATCCTCACGCCGGGGGTTACATCGAGTTCGAGGACGAGATCGCGGCGGTGGTCCGGGATATTCCCTATGAGATTGCTGGCCTGTGCCTGGACACGGGGCATCTCTACTACTCGGGCATGGACCCGGTGGCGTACCTGAAAAAATATGCCGACCGGCTGGACTACGTCCACTTCAAGGACGTGAACGAGAGCGTCTACAAGGAGGTTCTGGGAGAGCGTATCCGCTTCTTCGACGGCTGCGGCAAGGGCTCCATGTGCCCCATCGGTACGGGGAGCCTGGATTACCCGGGCATCAAACAGGCGCTGGAGGACATCGGCTACAGCGGCTACATCACCATTGAGCAGGAGCGGGACCCCCGGAATTCCGACACCAGCCTGCGGGATGTGAAGGCCAGCGTGGACTACCTGAAGAGCGTGGGCTATCAGATTTGACCTGCTTGCAATTTTAATAATTTGATAAGGAGATGATTCTCTATGATCGACGGTTCCAAGGTCCTTGACCATCCCATCCGCTGGGCCATGGTGGGCGGCGGCAAGGGCAGCCAAATCGGCTACATCCACCGTTCCGCCGCCCTGCGGGACAATTCCTTCCAGCTGGTAGCGGGCGCGTTCGACATCGTGCCGGAGCGGGGCATGGCCTTCGCCGCGGAGCTGGGAGTAGCCCCGGACCGCTGCTACCCGGACTACACGACCATGTTCGCCGAGGAGGCCAAGCGGCCCGACGGCATTGAGGCGGTGTCCATCGCCACGCCCAACGGGACTCACTTTGCGATTTGCAAGGCTGCCCTAGAGGCGGGGCTCCACGTGGTCTGCGAGAAGCCCCTGTGCTTTACCTCTGTCGAGGCGGAGGAGTTGGTGGCCCTGGCGAAAGAGAAAAAACGGGTCCTCGGCGTGACCTATGGCTACTCCGGCCACCAGATGATCCAGCAGGCCCGGCAGATGATCAAGCACGGCGACTTGGGAGAAATCCGTGTCATCAATATGAGCTTTGCCTTCGGCGGCTATAATGTGAAGGTAGAGGACACGGTCCCCGCCGCCAAATGGCGCTTTGACCCCACCAAGGCGGGTCCCTCTTTCGCCCTGGGGGATGTGGGCACCCATCCTCTTTTCATCATTGAGGCCATGATCCCGGATATGGAGATCAAGGAGCTGATGTGCACGAAACGGGCTTTCGTGGAGGGCCGCCAGCTGGAGGACAACGCCTTCGTCATTATGAATCTGAAGGGCACCAAGTCCGTTCAGGATGGGGCCCAGGTCTACTGCTGGGCCAGCTCCATCAACTGCGGCGCGCGGCACTACCACAAAATCCGGGTCGTGGGCTCCAAGGCGTCCATCGAGTGGGACGACGAGCGGCCCAACCAGATGACCTATGAGATCGAGGGCGAGCCCGTCCGCGTACTGGAGCGTGGCGCGGGCTACCTCTACCCTGAGGCCAAGGCGGAGGACCGCATCGGCGGCGGCCATGCCGAGGGTCTGTTCGAGGCTTGGGCCAACCTCTACCGCCGCTTTGCTGTCGCTATGTCCGGCGGTGGTCATGAGGAATATGGAGACTTCTGGTATCCCAGCGTAGAGTCTGGCGCCCAGGGCGTGAAGTGGATTGAGAAGTGTGTGGAGTCCGCTGAGCACGGCTCCTCCTGGGTGGAGTTTTAAGCGGTACGCTTTTGGAAAGGAGCGCATACTATGAAAATTGCCTTTGACGTTGACGTCTTAGCCAAGCAAATGCCTGTTCGGGACTATGTCCGCAAGGTGGCCGACTGGGGCTACAAGTACATCGAGCAGTCCCCGCACCCCCGGATCAACCCCTTCTACAAGCACCCCCTCTTCTCCAAGGAGTGCGAGGAGGAGTACCGCAAGGCCCTGAAGGAGACCGGCGTGGAGATTTCCTCCTTCATCGTGGTCTACCGCTGGTCCGGCCCCACCGAGGAACAGCGGCAGCACGCCGTGGCCAACTGGAAGCGGATGATCCAGATCGCCGTGGACATGGGCGTCCCCGTCATCAACACGGAGTTCTCCGGCGACCCCAATCAGCAGGAGCTCTGCAACGGCATGTTCTTCCGCTCCATGGAGGAGCTGCTCCCCATCATTGAGCGGGAGGGTCTGCGCGTTGAGATTCAGTCCCATCCCTATGACTTCTGTGAGCTGAACGACGAGACCTGTGACATCGTGAAGTCCTTCCGGTCCAGGAACCTGGGCTATGTGTACTCGGCCTCCCACGGCTTCTTCTACGATCAGGGCAAGGGCGACGTGCGCCACATGCTGAAATACGCCGGCGATGAGCTGACCCACGTGCTGCTGGCGGACACCTGGAACCAGACGAAGGACTGCCGCTACATCCTGAATCCCCCCTGGCTGAACGCCAGAGGCCGGGCGGACGTGACCATCCACCAGCACACGGCCATGGGCGAGGGCGAAGTGGACTTCGACGGCATCTTCGAGACCCTGCGGGAAATGGACTTCGCCAATAAACAGCTCAAGCCCGACGCGCCCAAAGTGGGCGGGGACAACATCATCTGTGTCAGCTACTTCGGCTTCCCGGAGAAGATGGACCAGCAGGCCCCCGAGGCCCTGGAGCGGATCAAGAGCGAACTTCTTAACAAGTAAAGCGGGAAACCGTTTTACATACTTCTTTTCTCGGTGGGACGCCCAATCGGAAACGGTTGGGCGTCTTGCCTATAAAAGTCCTGACTACTATTTGACTACTGTTTTGAGGATTAGGCAAAAACCGATGGAGTCATTGCGGTGCAAGGGCTCCAGCGTTGTTCCTATTTGGCTTGAAATTTGTGTAAAATCGCTGAAAGTACTGCAAATACAGGGTTTTCCCTTTGTATGTCAGAAAACTCCGACTCTAAAGGCCGCTGGTTCGAGTCCAGTCAGGCGTACCAAAACCCGCCGGAAACAGCTTGTTTTTGGCGGGTTTTTCCTAAGAAATATTCGATATAATTTTATCATTTGACCACTATCGCGGAAGAAGGGGGGGTGAGCTATGAGTTTTCAACTGATTTTTATTCTGGTGGTTCTAATGGTCGCCAATCAAAGCCATCGGGACTGGATACGGCTCCTGGAAATCCGTCTTTAATAGTAATCTGTTCTTTATGGGCGTCAAAAAGATCGTTCTGCTGTTTATTGGATACGGCGCAATTCGCGCTGGCAGTTCACTTCGCGGCAGACTACATTCCAAAGGCGGAGTACCTGAACGGCATTTTGCTGGAGCCCATCGCCAAATATTTTACCAAGGTCTGCGACTCCCTGAAGCAACTGTTGAATGAGTCCACCAGAACAGAATTTCTTGCCGCCCCAGAAGACGCAGAGAAAACTAGTCGGTCTCAAGAAGAATCTCACTTTGAACAGGATACATTAAGATATCTTCAATTTGATTTCAAAATAAGGAGTTCTGTTACATGAAGGTTTTAATGATTAACGGAAGCCCCCGGCTGGGTGGCAACACCTCCCTCGCTCTGGGGGAGATGGAGACTATTTTCAAGGTGGAAGGCATTGAGACTGAGATAATCCAAATCGGAAACAAGCCTATCCGGGGATGCGTCGCCTGTGGAAAATGCGCGGAAAAGGGGCGGTGCGTCTTTGACGACGCCGTCAATGAAATCGCACCGAAGTTTGAGGCTTGTGACGGCCTGGTGGTAGGCAGTCCCGTCTACTACGCCTCCGCTAACGCCACCTTAGTAGCTTTTCTGACTCGACTCTTTTTCAGTACGCCCTTTGATAAGACGATGAAAGTGGGCGCCGCTGTTGCCGTTGCCCGGCGGGGCGGTCTGTCCGCCACCTTCGATGA
>VSMY01000147.1 GCA_009773995.1 Oscillibacter sp.
CCGGGGGGAGAGAAGTCCCATGTCCAGCCCTCCGCCTCCCCGCAGGTATGACAGCAGGTCTCCACCGCCCGCCGGGGGCGGTGGAGCGGCCGGCTGCGGCGGCGGAGCTCCCCAGGCGGGCGCCTGCCCTTCCGGCCGCCCGCCGGGCTGGTCCGGCGGGGGCGGCGGGGAGGACGGCTGCGTCCCTCCCCCGCCCAGGGACTGGGCCAGCTGCATAATCTGGCTCATGGCGTCCGGGTTGGACAGTATGCTGTTCAGCTTGTCGTCAAATTCCGCCATACGGGCCCAACCCCCTCGTCATGAACGTTATTTCTGAACCGCCTTGTTGATGCGCTCCACCAGTGCCGCCCCTTCGGGGCTCTGCATAATCTGGCTCACCATTTGCGTCATGGCTCCGGCGTCGCCCTTGGCGGCGGACTGGACCGCCTTCCGCAGTCCCGCGCCCCCGTCGTCCTGGGTCAGCATCCGCATCAGCGTCTGGCCGTCCCGGGACTGCATCAGGGATTTCAGCATCGCCGGGTTCTTCCGGAGCTGTTCGGCCATCTGGGCCGATTTCTCATCCATATCGCTTCCTCCTTTGCGGTCTTCAAGGCCAGTATATGAGGCGGAAGATGAAAAAGTGCCTGTGCTCTCGCACAGGCGCTTTGTTTTCCTATTGCCCGGCCTTCGCCGTGTCGCAGTCCTTCGCCAGGGGACAGCCCCGGCATTTGGGGCTCCGGGCGGTGCAGGTGTCCCGGCCGAAGAGAACCATCCGGTGGCAGAAGTTGTTGGACTCCTTGGGGGGCAGGACCTCCCGGAGCTGCTTTTCCACCTGAAGGGGGTCCTTGGACCCGTCGGTGATCCCAAGGCGTCCCGTGATGCGGATGCAGTGGGTGTCGCAGACATAGGCGGGCTGGCCGTATATGTCTCCCAAAATCAGGTTGGCGGTCTTCCGTCCCACGCCGGGGAGGCTAGTCAGCTCCTCCATAGTGCCGGGAACCTTTCCTCCGAAATCGCTGAGCAGCCGCTGGGCGCAGAGGACCATATCCTTGGCCTTGCCGTTGTAAAAGCCGCAGGAATGTATGTACTCCCCCACCTCCTTGGGGTCCGCCCCGGCGAAGCTCTCCAGGGTGGGAAAACGGGCATACAGGGCGGGGGTCACCTGGTTCACCCGCGCGTCGGTGCACTGGGCGGAAAGCCGCACGGCAAAGAGGAGCTCGTAGTCCTTTTCATACCGCAGGGAACAAAGCCCCTCGGGATAGATGCCCTTCAAGGTCTCGATGATGCGCTTCACAGCGGCTTTGGATTTCATAGCCTTCCCTCCCGCATGTCTCATAAAGTCTTTTGTAATATCTCTTATAATGCCGCTCGATAGGCTTCCGCCGCATCCAGCAGCTCTCCTGCGCTGGCTAGCAAAGCCTCCGTCACCTTGGAGCCGCCGGTAATCCGGGCCAGCTCCGCCTTCCGCCTCTCCCGGTCCAGCAGGACCACATGGGTGTAGGTCCGGCCCTTGGCCTCCCCTTTCTCCACAGAGAAATGGGTGTCCGCCATGGCGGCCAGCTGGGGCAGGTGGGTGACGCAGAGGACCTGTTTTCCCCGGCTCACCTGGGCCAGCTTCTCCGCCACTTTTTGCGCCGCCCGGCCGGACACGCCGGTGTCCACCTCGTCGAAGACCAGGGTGCCCACGGCCTCCTGCTCCGCCAGGACGTTTTTCAGCGCCAGCATGATCCGGGCCAGCTCGCCGCCGGAGGCGATTTTGGCGATGGGCTTCAAATCCTCCCCGGCGTTGGCGGACATCAGGAAGCGCACCACGTCGCAGCCGTCGGGGGCCGGGTCCTTTTCCGCGAAGTTGATGGCAAACCGGACCCGGTTCATATCCAGATCCCGGAGTTCCCTCTGGATGCGCTCTTCCAGCGCCTCCGCCGCCTGCTTCCGGGCTTCCGTCAGGGCCTTCCCCGCCGCCTGGACGGCGGCCTCCGCCTTGCCCCGCTTTTTTTCCAGGAGGATGCGCGTGTCGTCCGCCGTCTCAATGGCGTCCAGCTCCGCCCGGCGCTGGTCCAAGTATTCCAGCATCTCCTCCACAGTGGCCCCGTATTTCTTCTTCAAGCGGTAGAGCTGATCCGCCCGGCTCTCCGCCGCGTCCAGCTCCTCCGGGGAGAAGTCGAAGGCCCCCCGCAGGTCCCGGATGGTCTCCGCCAGGTCATAGGCCTCGCTCCGCAGGGCCCCCAGGCGCTTATAAGCCTCCCCCAGCTCCTCCCCCAGGTTCCGCACGCCGGAGAGGGCCTCCTCCGCGTCCCGGAGCTGGTTCACCGCCCCGGCGTTCTCGTCGTCGCCGGAGAGGCAGTAGTCCGCGCCGGAGAGGGCGGAGAGGTATTTCTCGCCGTTGCGCAGGAGATTTCGCCGCGCCTCCAGCTCCTCCTCCTCGCCGGGGCGGAGCTCCGCCCGCTCCAATTCGCCGATTTGGAAGCGGAGGCTGTCCATCCGCCGGGCCTTCTCCGCCTCGTCCATCTGAAGGGCCCGGATCTGCTCCCGGAGGCTTGATAGGACGGCGTAGGCCGATTGGTAGGCTCCCAGAGGCTCCTCCGTCCTGCCGAAGCGGTCCAGGTAGGCCCCGTGGAGCTCCTCGTCCAGGAGCTGGGCTCCGTCGTGCTGGCCGTGGATGTTCAGGAGCTCCCCGCCGATTCTTCGGAGCTGCGCCACGGTGATGGGCCGGCCATTGGCCCGGCAAATGTTCTTGCCGTCGCCGGAGATCTCCCGCTGGAGCAACAGATTCCCGTCCTCGTCAGGGGAAACGCCGTTTTCCTGAAGACCCGGCAGCTCCGCCGGGACGGAGGAAAACTCCGCGCTGACGAAGGCCTTGGCGGCCCCGGTGCGGATGAGGTCCCGAGAGGTCCGGCCCCCCAGAACCGCCCCCATGGCGTCGATGACGATGGACTTGCCCGCTCCGGTTTCGCCGGTGAGGGCGTTGAACCCAGGACGGAATTGGATGTCCGCCTCCTCGATGACCGCGATATTCTCAATGTGCAGAAGCTCCAACATGGCGACTTCTCCTCTTAAAGCATATCCTTGATTTCCTGACAGAGCAGTTCCGCGGCTTCCGTGTTCCGCATCACCAGAAGGGCGGTGTCGTCCCCCGCCAGGGAGCCCACGATGTCGTTCATATCCATGTTGTCCAGGGCGGAACAGGCCCCGTTGGCCAGTCCCGGCATGGTTTTTACCACCACGATGTTCTGCGCGTAGTCGATGCTGACAATGCACTCCCGGAAGATGGTCCGCAGCTTCGCCGCCACGTTCAGCGTCGTCCGGTTGCCGGAAACGGCGTATTTATAGACCCCCTGGCCCGCCGGCTCCTTTACCAGATGGAGCTGCTTAATGTCCCGGGAGATAGTGGCCTGGGTGCAGCGGAGCCCCCGGGCTTGGAGCCGGGTCAGCAGCTGCTCCTGGGTCTCGATATTCTCCTGGGCAATGATCTCCAGGATCATGGCCTGCCGGTCCATCTTCATGTATCCATCCCTCCCGGAAGCATTTTTTGAGCGAAGATCTCGCAGAAGCTCCGCTCCGTCAGCCGCACCAGCCGGGTCACGTAGCGGGAGCGGCGAATTTGTACCTTGTCGTCGGCCCGCAGGGCGAAGGCCCGGCTCTCGTCCACAAAGAGGTAGACCGGCTTCCGCCCGTTCCGTTCCAGCTCCACCGTCAGCGTGTGCTCGGGGCTGAGGACGTAGGAGGAAAAGCGCATGTTGTGGATGCAGATCGGGCAGACCACCATGGTTTGGGCCACCGGCTCCACCACCGGACCGCCGGCGGAAAGGGAGTAGGCCGTGGAGCCCGTAGGCGTGGCCACGATGACCCCGTCCCCGGCGATGTCCGCCAGGTGCCGCCCGTCGGAGGAGATCTTCAAATGGATGACGTGGGAGATGGGCCCCTCCCGGATAACGGCCTCGTTGAGCCCCAGGTTCGTGTAGATCTGCCGCCCCTCCCGGAAGACGGAGACGTCCAGCATCATCCGCTGTTCCGTCTCAAACTGCCAATCCCTGAGCCTGCGGAGCTGCTCCAGCTCGGAGACCTCTAGCTCCGCCACAAACCCAAGGCCCCCCATGTTCACGCCCAGCACCGGCATCTTGTGGAGGGCCGCCAGCTTGGCCAGGTGGAGGATGGTCCCGTCCCCGCCGAAGGTGATCAGCAGGTCCGCCCCCCGGAGCTCCTGGGGCAGGGGCTGGACGTCATAGTCGGCGAAGGCCCCCTCTTTCCGGTCCCGGAAGGGAGAGCACACCACCGTCTGAAAGCCCAGCCGGCGAAGGATGTCCTCCGCCGTCCGGGTGGCCTTCATGCCCTGGTCCCGATTGGGGTTGGGGCACAAGATGATTTTCTTGGAGCTCATGGGCGCTCCCCCTCTCCGTGTTCCTTCAAAACCCGGTGGGACTCCTCCACCAGGGCCTTACAATCCAATTCCGGCGCGGACCCGCCGCCCTTTTGCAGGAAGCCCAAATACTCGATGTTCCCCTCCGGCCCCCGGATGGGGGAGTAGGTCAGGCCCATGGGCGTCAGCCCCGCCTCAGCGGCGTGTTCCAGCCAGCGCTCCAGCACCTCCAGGTGAACGGCGGGGTCCCGGACCACGCCCTTCTTCCCCACCTTCTCCCGGCCCGCCTCGAACTGGGGTTTCACCAGGGAGACCACCTGGCCTCCCTCTTCCAGCAGGGCTGCCAGGGGCGGCAGAATCAGCTTCAAAGAGATGAAGCTCACGTCCACCGACGCGAAAGCCAGCGCCTCCGGCACCTGCTCCCGGCTGAGGTAGCGGGCGTTGGTCCGCTCCAGGCAGACCACCCTGGGATCGCTGCGCAGCTTCCAGGCCAGCTGGCCCCGGCCCACGTCCACGGCGTAGACCTTGGCCGCGCCGTTTTGGAGCATGCAGTCCGTAAAGCCTCCGGTGGAGGCCCCGACGTCGGCGCAGACGGCCCCCTTCAGGTCAATGGGAAAGGCCGCCATGGCCTTCTCCAGCTTCAGCCCGCCCCGGCTGACGTAGGGGAGCTTGTCCCCCCGAATCTCTATTGCCGCCCCGGCGGGCACCGCCATGCCGGGCTTATCCGCCTTCCGGCCGTCCACGTAGACCACGCCGCTCATGATGACGGCCTGGGCCCGCTGGCGGGTCTCCTCCAGGCCCCGCTCCACCAGGAGCAGATCCAGTCTCATCTTATCGCTCATGGCAAGCCTCCTCCACCGCCGCGGCTACGGCGGCGGCATCCAGGCCGAAGCGCGCCTCCAGCTGAGGGACGCTGCCCTCCGGGGCGAAGGTCCGGCCCAGGTTCTTCAAGATCAGCTTTTTGGGGGCCCGTCCCTCTCCCGCCAGAATGGCGGCGACCCGCTGGCCCACGCAGCCCGCGCCGAAGCAGTCCTCCAGCACCAATAGGATGTCCGTCTCCCGGAAAAAGTCCGACAAATCCGCCCCGTCCAGGGG
>VSMY01000148.1 GCA_009773995.1 Oscillibacter sp.
GGGATGGACCGGAACAAGCTGACGGCCTTGTCCACTACCTGGTACAGCGGGCGGTTTTCCAAAATGGCTCCCGGTTTCGTCACCGTCAGCAGCACCCCCAGGAACATGCCCAGCAGAAAGGAGACGGCCCCGGACCACATCACCATCAGCAGCGTGTCCGCCAGCGCCTCCCACAAATCAGGGAGACGCTCCATCACATGGGGCATCCAATTAACCAAGATCTCTCGCATCCTTCAGCACCTCCACGCCTACGTTCTTTTCAATCAGGTATTTCACCGCCGCCGTGACCTTTTCCCGCTCCCCGCCGATGATGGCCACCGTGCCGCCGATGGGGGCTCCCTGGATGATTTCGATGTCGGCAAAAATGATGTTCAGCACCACGCCATACCGCAGGGACGCCTCGGAAATCACGGGCTCCGAGGGGCTCCGCTCCACGTAGTTCAGCCGGACAACGAGCTCGCCGGGCTTGAGGCGGACGATGGGGGAGTCCTGGGCAATCAGCTCCTCGATCTTCTGGAGGTTGGAGGTGGTGCGGATAAAGCTTTGGGTCACCGGCTCCCTGGGCTTGGCAAAAATGGAGAACGCCTCCCCCTGCTCCACCACCCGGCCCTGCTCCATGACGGCCACCCGGCCGCAGATTTCCTTTACCACCGCCATCTCGTGAGTGATGACCACCACGGTGATGCCCAGGGTTTCGTTCAATTGCTTGATGAGCCGGAGAATCGCCTTAGTGGTCTGGGGGTCCAGGGCGGACGTGGCCTCGTCGCAGAGCAGGACGCTGGGATCGTTGGCCAGGGCTCTGGCAATGGCTACCCGCTGCTTCTGCCCGCCGGAGAGCTGCCGGGGGTAGGCGTCCGCCTTGTCCCCGATTTCCACCAGCTCCAGCAGCTTCTGCACCTTCTCCCGGATCTCCGCCTTACTCAGGCCGCTGCCCCGAAGGGGATAGGCCACGTTGCCGAAGACCGTCCGGGAGGGCATGAGGTTGAAGTGCTGGAAAATCATGCCGATTTTCTTCCGGGCCTGCCGGAGCTCCTTCGCCGAAAGGGCCGTCAGCTCCCGGCCGTCTACCGTCACCGTCCCGGCAGTGGGCCGCTCCAGCAGGTTCATGCACCGGACCAGCGTGGACTTCCCCGCCCCGGAGAATCCGATGATGCCGAAGACCTCCCCCTTCTCAATGGAAAGAGAGACGTCCCGAACAGCGTGAACCTGTCTGGGCCCGCTGCCGAAATCCTTGGAAACGCAGTTCAGTTCTATCAAGTAAATTCCTCCTTCTAAACGCAAAAAAGCGGGGAGCTCACAGCTCCCCGCTTCGGTCGACCGTCGATGAAATGGCGCGGCGCGCCAAGTCAAACAATCCTCCGATATTTCAGGCGGGCGGCAAGTGAGCGCAAAGAATCCTGGACATTCATCATGCCCATGCCGCCCTGCATTCGGAAACCCTGGAAATTCATTGCGCACGCCCCTTCCTGAAACATATTTTGTTACTGCGCATATTAACACTTTAAAGTCCTGATGTCAATAGAAAACCGAAAAAAGCGAAAAGTCTGTCAGACCTGCCAAAGGTCCACAGCATCGAGGCAAAATATTTGGAGGGCCTAATCCGTGAAGAGCGGCGTGGAGAGGTAGCGGTCCCCGGTATCCGGCAGGAGGGCTACGATGGTCTTCCCCTTGTTCTCCGTCCGCTTGGCCAGTTGAACCGCCGCCCAAACCGCCGCGCCGGAGGAAATGCCCACCAGCACCCCCTCCTTTTGTCCCACCAGCTTCCCGGCGGCGAACGCGTCGCTGTCCTCCACGGCGATGACCTCGTCATAGACGCCGGCGCTCAGCACCTCCGGGACAAAACCCGCGCCGATGCCCTGAATCTTGTGACTTCCAGCAACGCCCTTGCTCAGCACCGGAGACGAAGCGGGCTCCACCGCCACCACCTTGACGGCGGGGCTTCGAGATTTCAGGTACTCCCCCACCCCGGTGACGGTGCCGCCGGTGCCAACGCCCGCCACAAAGATATCCACCTTCCCGTCGGTATCCTCCCAGATTTCCGGTCCCGTAGAGGCCCTGTGGGCGGCCGGGTTGGCAGGATTTACAAACTGGCCGGGGATGAAGGCGCCGGGAATCTCCTTGGCCAGCTCCTCAGCCTTGGCAATGGCCCCCTTCATTCCCTTGGCCCCTTCCGTGAGGACCAGCTCCGCGCCATAGGCCTTCATAATCTGACGGCGCTCCACGCTCATGGTCTCGGGCATGACGATGATGATCCGATACCCTCGGGCGGCGGCTACGGAGGCCAGGCCGATGCCCGTATTACCGGAGGTGGGTTCGATGATGACGGAGCCGGGTTTCAGCAGTCCCTTGGCCTCTGCGTCGTCGATCATGGCCTTGGCAATCCGGTCCTTCACAGACCCGGCGGGGTTAAAATACTCCAGCTTCGCCAGGATCCGAGACTCCAGGTTTTCTTCCTTCTCAATGCGGATCAGCTCCAACAGGGGCGTTTTGCCAATCAGCTGGTCGGCGGATGTATAGATTCTGCTCATGGTATCTTTCCTCCTAATCAACGTTGATGATGATCGATTTGTTAAAGCCTTTTCACGGCAGGAGCAGCACGCCGCGGGAACAGTAAGAAGTACCAGCCAAAGGGCTGGTACTTCTTCGTTTGCCGTAAATATGCCGCAAAACTTGAAATCGGCCTCCAGCATTGCAAAAATTCAAAAGATTTACGTGGCTCTCTCTCAGGAAGCCATCCATTCCGCGAATATTTTCCGCCGGAATTTAATCCAACGGCTTCATCGTGGGGAACAGAATCACGTCCCGGATGGTATCCGCTCCGGTCAGCAGCATGACGCACCGGTCGATGCCCATGCCCATGCCGCCGGTAGGCGGCATGCCGTACTCCAGCGCCGTCAGGAAGTCCTCGTCCAGCATCTCCGTCTCGTCGTCTCCCCGGTCCCGGAGCTCCGCCTGCTTCTCGAAGCGGCGGCGCTGGTCAATGGGGTCGTTCAGCTCGGAGTAAGCGTTGGCCAGCTCGCTGTGGCAGACGAAGAGCTCGAACCGCTCCGTCAGCCGGGGATCCGCCGGGCTCCGTTTCGTCAGCGGGGAGACCTCCACCGGGTACATGGTGATGAAGGTGGGCTGGATCAGCTTCTCCTCCACCTTCTGGTCAAAGCAGGCGTACAGGGCGTTGCCCCAGGTTTTATCCGCCGTCTCCGCCAGCTCCACGCCGATGGCTTTCGCGGCGGCCACGGCCTCGGCGTCGTCGGAGATGACGGCAAAGTCCACCCCGGCGTACTCCCGCACGGCATCCACCATGGTCAGCCGCCGCCAGCCGGGGGTCAAATCCAGCTGCCGGCCCAGCCACTCCACCTGATAGCTTCCCAGAATCTCCTTGGCCGCGCCGGAGAGGATGCCCTCGGCGATGTCCATCATGCCGTGGAAGTCGGTGTAGGCCTGGTACAGCTCCACAGTCGTAAATTCCGGGTTGTGTTTGGGGTCCATGCCCTCGTTGCGGAAGATGCGGCCAATCTCATACACCCGGTCCATGCCCCCCACGATAAGCCGCTTCAGGGGCAGCTCCGTGGCGATGCGCATATACATGTCAATGTCCAGGGTGTTGTGGTGGGTGACGAAGGGCCGGGCAGCCGCGCCGCCGGCCAGCGTATTCAATACCGGGGTCTCCACCTCGATATAGCCCCGCTCGTCCAGATAGCGGCGCATAAACTGGATGAACTTCGAGCGGATGAGGAAGTTGTTTTTCACATCCGGGTTCACCATCAGGTCCACATAGCGCTGCCGGTAGCGGAGCTCCTTGTCCTGGAGGCCGTGGAACTTCTCCGGCAGGGGCAGCAGGGACTTGGAGAGCAGGGTGATATTCTTCGCCCGGACGCTCATCTCCCCCCGCTGGGTGCGGAAGACCTCGCCGTCCACGCCTACAATGTCGCCGATGTCGAATTTCTTGAATTTCTTATAGACCGCCTCGTCCATCTCGTCCTGCCGGGCATAGAGCTGGATGCGGCCGTCCTTGTCCTGCAAATCGCAGAAGCTGACCTTGCCCATGCCCCGTTTGCTCATGAGGCGGCCCGCCACCTTGACGGGCTTGCCCTCCAGGGCGTCGAAGTTCTCCTTAATCTGCCGGGACGTGGCGTCCCAGTCGAAGTATGTCAGCTGAAAGGGGTCCTCCCCCGCCGCCTGAAGCTCCGCCAGCTTCTCCCGGCGGACCCTGGTCTGCTCGCCCAGATCCATCTCGGGCTTCTTCATTTGTTCTGCCATGCTTTTCTCCTTCCCTGACGACGGCTCAGCGCTCGATCTTCAAAACCTTATATTGGATGTTCCCCCGGGGGGCCTCCACCACGGCGGTCTCCCCTTCCTTCTTGCCGATGAGGGCTTTTCCAAAGGGGGACTCCTCGGAGATTACGCCGTGCATAGGGTCGGATTCCTGGGAGCCCACAATGGTATAAGGCGTGGGCATGGGCTTGCCGTCGGGTCCCTCCACCGTTACCTTGCAGCCGATGGCCACCACATCGGTGTTGCTGCTTTCATCCACAATGACGGCGTGCTGGAGAATTTCCTCCACCTCGGCGATATGAGAGTAAAGCTTGCCCTGTTCGTTTTTTGCTTCGTCATACTCGCTGTTTTCGCTGAGGTCGCCGAAGCCCCGAGCTACCTTAATCTGCTCCGCCACCTCGTCGGACCGGGTGGTCTTGAGGTAATTCAGCTCCTCCTGCAGCTCGTCGTAACGAGCCTGACTCATCTTGTATTCTTTTGCCATGTCGGACGGTTCCTTTCTTCATTATGCCTCACGCCGGGGGAAATGTTTCCCAGGGCGCAATTTTACAAGATGATATTATATAGAAGGACTTCGGGAATGTCAAGCCTCTCCGCCCGCGGGCGGCTTTCCCGTTCCCAGGACGATCTGTTCCCGCTTCAGGGCCCCCGCCTCCCGGAGGGCCGCCACGAGCCGGCCCCGGTCCGCCCCCTCCGGCAGGGCCTCCTCCGCCTCCGGCGGCAGGGCCAGGGGCGGCAGGGCCTGTGTCTCGTCATAGAGCCGCAGGGCCACGGGATTTTTCAGGGACAGGTCCGTCCTGGGGTCGAACAGGACCAGGGCCTCCGCTCCTTCCAGCTGGTCCTTGGAGGGCCCCAGCAGCAGCGACACGCCGTACTCCCGCCGGAGCTGGCGGCAGAGCTCCTCTCCGCCGTAGGGCAGGTCCAGCAGCACATACCGGTGCCGGAGGCACAGCTCCGTCACCG
>VSMY01000149.1 GCA_009773995.1 Oscillibacter sp.
CCCGGAGGGAGCCCCAGACGCCCGCTCCGAGCGGGCGGAAGCCCTTCCCGCCCCTGCGGGGGGACGCGCCGCCCTCGGTGGTCCGGCAGGCGCCGGAGAACCCGCCCCGGCCGGAGGAGCGCCCCTTTGTCCCGGCCATCCCCCAAGGGGGGACGGAGGCGCCGGGACAGGAGAGCCTGGAGCCCCGGAAGGAGGCCCCCTGGCGCGTCGCCGGGGAGGTGCTGCGGACCTACATCGTCTGCGAGAGCGAGGAGGGCTGCGTCTACCTCATCGACAAGCACGCCGCCCACGAGCGGGTGAACTTCGATCGGCTGAAAGCCGCCCTGGAGCCCCCCATGCGCCAGGCCCTGCTGACCCCCGCCGCCGTGGAGCTGGGAAGGGAGGACGGGGCCCTGCTGCTGGAGAACCTGCCCCTTTTGGAGGAGTTCGGCTTTTCCTGCGAGGACTTCGGCGGGGGGACCCTGCTGGTCCGGGAGGTCCCGGCGGACATCGACGCCGCCGGCGTGACGGCCACGCTGGAGGAGATCGCCGCCGAGCTCCGCCAGGGCCGCTCCCCCGCCGAGCGGCGGGAGGCCCTGCTCCACACCATGGCCTGCAAGGCCGCCATCAAGGGCGGCTGGAAGAGCGATCCGGCGGAGCTTCGGGCGCTGGTGGACAGGGTCCAGAGCGGCGAGGTAAGGTACTGCCCCCACGGGCGGCCCGTGGCGGTGAAGCTCACGAAATACGAGCTTGAGAAACTGTTCAAGCGGGCATAGACAGGAGGACGCCGGCATGGCGGGAAAAATCGTCTGCGTCGTGGGCCCCACCGCCTGCGGGAAGACCACCCTGGGGGTGCTGCTGGCCAAGAAATTCCACGGCGAGGTGGTCTCCGCCGACTCCATGCAGATCTATAAAGGCATGACCATCGGCACCGCCGCCCCCACGCCGGAGGAGATGGACGGCGTGCCCCACCACATGATCGCGGTAAGCGGCCCGGAGGAGCAATGGTCCGCCGCCCGGTACGCCCAGGAGGCCGTCCCCGTGGTGGACGATATCCTGGCGAAGGGGAAGCTTCCCATCTTGGTGGGAGGCACGGGCCTGTGGATTGACGCGGTGGTCCGGGGCCACGGCTTCGCGGCGGGCCAGGCCGGGGGAGCCGTGCGGAAGGAGCTGGAGAGCCGCCTGGCGGCGGAGGGCGTAGGGCCCCTGCTGGAAGAGCTGCGGGCCGTGGACCCGGCGGCGGCGGAACGCCTCCACCCGGCGGACGAGAAGCGGATTCTGCGGGCCCTGGAGGTCTTCCGGGAGACCGGGAAGACCATCACCGCCCACAACGAGGAGACGAAGGCCCTGCCCCCCCGGTACGACGCGGTGTGGATCGGCCTCCAGTTCGCCGACCGGGAGGACATGAAGCGCCTCATCGACCGGCGGGTGGACCGCATGGCGGAGGAGGGATTGCTGGACGAGGTCCGGGCCCTTTTACGCCGGGGCCTGCCCCCAAGCGCCACGGCCCTCCAGGCCATTGGGTACAAGGAGTTTCTGGGTGTTCTGGAGGGGACGAGAACGGAGGCGGAGGCCCTGGCGGAGGTAAAGCTCCGCTCCCGGCAGTACGCCAAGCGGCAGCTGACCTGGCTGCGGCGGAATCCGGCCGTCCACTGGATCTTCTGGGAAAAAGACCGGGATTTTGTCCGGGCCTTACAGGTTTCGACGGAAATTCTCTCTGCGGAGGGGGTATCCTAGAAATTGGCAAAACGATTCGCCCGGAGCCTCTCGGGGAAGCCGAGGTCCATCGTTTCGCTGAACCAACCAACAGCGCCTCCCCCCAGGGAGGCGCGCGGACAAAAGAAAAAGGAGCGGACGATATGCACAACAAACAGAACTTACAGGACCTCTTCCTTCTCCGGGCCAAGCGGGACCGGGTGCCCGTCACCATGTTTTTGATGAACGGCTTCCAGATGCGGGGGACCATCACCGGCTTCGACCCCTTCGTGGTCATCCTGGACAGCGAGGGGCGGCAGCAGGTGATTTACAAGCACGCCATCTCCACCATCGCCCCCACCCGGACGGTCTCCCTGGCCGAGGAGGAGTGATCCCGGCGGGACCGAGACGAGGAAGGCTACATAAAGGCTGAATAAGAGCGCTATGAAAAAGAAACGAAGCGGCATTGGAACCAAATTACTGATGGCCGCCCTCTTCCTGGGAGTGGCGGCCTACTTCGGCGTCCAGGCGTTCCAGTACCTGGACGACCCCCTGGGGGTGACCCTGGCCTACCGCTACGAGGTGGAGCAGGCCGTGGACATGACGGGCTTCGTGGTCCGGGAGGAGCGGGTGCTGCCCGACGAGGGCGGCGGCCTCCTCCGGATTCAGCGGACGGAGGGAGAACGCGTGGCCGCCGGGGGAACCGTGGCCTCGGTCTACGCGGACCAGGCCTCCCTGGACCGCCAGGCGGAGATCGACAGCCTGGAGAGCCGGGTGGAGCAGCTCCAATACGCCCAGGACCTGGCCCTGGCGGCGGAGACCACCCGGAAGCTGGACGCGCAGATTACCCAGAACCTGCTGGAATACCGCCGCTTTCTGGCGGCGGACAGGCTCTATGACGCGGAGAGCACGGCCCTGGAGCTCCGGGCCCTGGTGCTCAAGCGGGACTACAGCGACACGGGCGGCGGAGACGCGGCCCTCCAGCTCCAGGAGCTGGGGGCCCAGCTTTTGAATCTCCGGTCCCAGGCCGAGGGCTCCGTCCGGCGGATCACGGCCCCGGAGGCGGGGCTGTACTCCGCCGAGGTGGACGGCTACGAGACCGTGCTGACCCCGGACGCGCTGGACGGCCTGACGCCCTCCGGCCTGGCGGAGCTGACGGCGGACCCGGCGGCGGTTTCCCGGACGGGAAAGCTGGTGCTGGGGGACGAGTGGCGCTATGCCGCCGTGTTGTCCATCGAGGACGCCGTGGCCCTCCAGAGCTTGCAGGAGGAGAGCGGGGGGACGCTGTGCCTCCGCTTCTCCAAGGGGGTGGACCGGGATCTGCCGGCGGTGCTGGAATCCGTCGGGCCCCGGGAGAACGGCCGGGTGGTGGCGGTGTTCCGGGGGAACGCCTATCTCCGGGAGCTGACGCTGCTGCGCCAGCAGCGGGCCCAGATCATCACCGGCGTTGTCTCCGGCATCCGGGTCCCGCGGGAGAGCCTCCGGGCGGAGAGGGCCTACCTGGACGAGAACGGGAAGACCGTCACGGAGGACTGCGCCGGCGTCTACTGCCTGGTGGGCCGGGAGGCCCGGTTTAAGCCGGTGGAGGTGGTCCACAGCGGCGAGAGCTTCGCCCTGGTGGCCCCCGCGCCGGAGCTGGACCAGAGCGTGGAGAAGGACGCCAAGCGGATGATCCGCCCCGGAGAGCAGGTCATCGTCTCCGCCCGGGGCTTGTTCGACGGAAAGGTCCTGCAATAGGGGCCGCCGCCAAAGCCGGGCTGGAAAAAGCGCGGATAACAGAACCAAAGAAAGAGGGATGAACCCATGTCCATCGCGGAAAACATCGCCCGGGTCCGGGCGAACATCGCCGCCGCCGCCGGAGCGGCGGGCCGGAGGCCCGAGGAAATCACCCTGGTGGGGGCCAGCAAGATGAACGACGCCTCCCGCTGCCGGGCGGCCGTGGCCGCCGGGATCGACGCCCTGGGGGAGAACCGGGTCCAGGAGATGACCGCCAAACTTCAGGAAAACGCCTACGACGGCGCGCCCCTGCACTTCATCGGGCACCTCCAGCGGAACAAGGTGAAGCAGGTGGTGGGAAAGGCGGCGCTGATCCAGTCCGTAGGCTCTCTGGAGCTGCTGGAGGAAATTGAGAAGACCGCCGCCAGGCTGGAGATCGTTCAGGACGTCCTGCTGGAGGTCAACATCGGCGAGGAGGAGGCCAAGAGCGGCTTTGTCCCATCGGCGCTCCTCTCCGGGGCCGAAACGGCCCTGGAAAAGGAGCACGTGCGGGTGCTGGGCCTGATGGCCATTCCCCCGGCGGACGCGGAGCGGGAGGAGAATCTTCAATATTTTGACAAAGTTCGGGCGCTCTTCCTTGACATGAACGAGAAATTGTACCATAATAGTCTTCAGGTTCTGTCTATGGGCATGAGCGGCGACTATGAGGACGCCGTCCGCGCTGGGGCCACCATGGTCCGGGTGGGGTCCGCCATTTTTGGGAGCCGCCATTACACATAAGATTACAAACGGGAGGTAGATCCATGAGTATCCTGGACGAGATAAAAAAGCTGACGCACCCCTACGAGGACGAGGACGACGACGCCGCCGAATTCGAGGACGAGCCCCAAGAGCGGGACATGTTTGAGGAGCGGCGCTCCTCCCGCTACGACGACCGCCGGAATAAGGTGGTGAACATCCACGCCACCACGCAGCTCAAGGTGGTGCTGGTGAAGCCGGAGCGTTTTGAGAACGCCTCGGAAATCGCCGACCAGCTGAAGGACAAACGGACGGTGGTCTTGAACCTGGAGTCCACCAACAAGGACGTGGCCCGGCGGCTCATCGACTTTTTGTCCGGCGTGGCCTACGCCGGGGAGGGCAAAATCAAAAAGGTGGCCGCCAACACCTACATCATCACCCCCTACCACGTGGACATCGAGGGGGACCTGATCGACGAGCTGGAAAACAACGGGCTGTATTTCTGATTCCTGAAAGATATTTGGACCGGCAGACTGGGGAGGATTTGCGACTATGCTGACACCGCAGGAGGTTTCCGCCCGCTCTTTCACCAAGACGATGATGGGCGGCTACAATATGACCATGGTGGACGAGTTTCTGGACGAGCTCACCGACGACTACACGTCCCTCTACAAGGAAAACGCCTCGCTGAAGGCCAAGATGAAGGTTCTGGTGGAAAAGGTGGAGGAGTACCGGGCCACGGAGGACTCCATGCGGGCCACCCTGCTCACGGCCCAGCGGATGGCGGACTCCATCATCAAGGAGGCGGAGGAGAAGCGGGACGGCATCCTCCGCCAGGCGGAGACCGCCGCCCGGGAGAAGCTGGAGGGCTACCGCAGGGAGGCCGAGCAGTACAGCAAGCGCCTCCAGCAGGGACAGGAGGAGATTCAGCGCTTCGTGGCGGAGAGCCGGACGCTGTGCGAGAAGGAGCTCCGGTTTCTGGAGGAGTTCCCCACCCTGCCCCTGGAGGAGAGCGGGCCGGTGAGCGCCGCCGTGGAGGAGATTGAGGAGAAGATTCTCTCCGCGGGAGAGCCCGCCCCCGCTC
>VSMY01000015.1 GCA_009773995.1 Oscillibacter sp.
CTCCTCCACCGTCTGGACAAACTCCGGCTCGTTGGCGTGCCGGGTCTTCACATGCTCGATGACACTGGAAAGATAGGCGTTCATTGAAATTTCCTCCTATTGATATTCTTTGATCAGGGCCTCAAATACAGGCAGGCTCTGTAGGAGCATTTCGTGGGACACGCAGGTACTGGCCCGGAAGTAGTCGGGACAGCCGAAGTCCCCGCCGGGAACCACCAGGAGATTCCGTTCTTTCGCCCGGTCGGAGAAGGCCTGGGCGTCGCCCCCCGGTGCTTTGACAAAGAGGTAGAACGCGCCGTTGGGCTTGACGCACCGGTAGCCGTAAGAGGTCAGCGCGCCGTAGAGAGCCAGGCGGTTGCGGTCATAGGCTTCCAAGTCGGGCCGGGAGGCCGCACAGGCGGCCGCTACCCGCTGCTGGAGGGAGGGGGCACAGACGTGGCCCAGGGATCTGGCCGCGCCCGCCGCCGCGGCGAACAACAGCCCGCCGTCCTCCGCCCAGTCCGGGACGCAGAGGTAACCGATACGCTCGCCGGGCATGGAGAGGGACTTGGAGTAGGAGTAGCAGATGACGGTGTTGGGATAAATATCCGGAAGGAAGGGGACCTCGGCCCCGTCATATACCAGCTCCCGGTAGGGCTCATCGGAGATGATATAGATGGGCCGCCCCAGCTCCCGGCTCTTGCGGGTCAGAACCTCCGCTAATCTTTCCAGGGTCTCCCGGGTATAGATGACACCAGAGGGGTTGTTGGGAGAGTTGACGATGACCGCCTGAGTGTGGGGTGTGACCCGCGCCGACAGGGCGGCGCAGTCGATCTGGAACGCCTCCCTGTCGGCGGGGACCGGGACGAAGGCGGCCCCGTTGGCCTCCACGAAGGGGCGGTACTCGGCGAAGTAAGGCGCAATGGCCAGGACTTCCGCCCCCTCCACCGCCAGGGCCCGGATGACGGACGTCAGGGCGGGAGCCGCGCCGCAGGTGAAGAAGAAATTTTCTCCCCGAAGGTTGGAACCATAGCGGCGGTTCAGTTCCTCCGCCACAATCTGCCGCGCGTCCATGGCCCCGGGGGCCTGGGTGTAGCCGTGGACCGTGAGGCTGTCCAAGTTGCGAAGGATGGAGACAAAGGCCTCGTTGACCTCCGGCGGCGAGGGAATGGAGGGATTGCCGATAGAGAAGTCGTAGACGGTCTCTCCGGCAGCGGCCTGCCGGAGGCCGAACGCAAACAGCTCCCGGATGCAGGAGCGCGTCTGGCCCAGGGCCAGCATGTGCTGATTGATCATTTTTCCGCCTCCTTATCGTCTGTTGGACCGCCGCCAGATTTTCTGCTCCTGGGCGGCGGCAATGAGCGCGTCCCGGAAATCGGGGTGGGCGATGGAGACCAGCAGCTCCGCCCGTTCCCAGGTGGACCGGCCGGCCAGGTTCACAGCGCCGTACTCGGTGACGATGTAATAGGCCTGGCTTCTGGGGTCCGTGACAATGTCCCCGGCGAAGTGGGGCACAATTCGGGACCGGCGGACGCCGCCCTTGTCCACGAAGGACGAGACCATGCAGATGAAGGCCTTCCCGCCCCGGGACATGGCGGCCCCGGTGAGGTAGTCCAGCTGGCCCCCCGTGCCGCTGATGTGCCGCAGTCCGGCGCTTTCCGCACAGGTCTGCCCGTAGAGGTCTACGGCGATGCAGCTGTTGATGGAGATCATGTCGTCCAATTGGGCGATGGTCTCCGGGGCGTTGACGTACTCCAGGGGGGCCACGGTGACCGAGGGATTCTGGTCCACCCAGTCGTAGAGGGCCTGGGAGCCGAAGACGATGCCCGTCATGCCCTTGTTCCGGTGGATGGTCTTCCGGGCATTGGTCAGCTTTCCGGCCTTGTACAGCTCATAGTAGGCGTCGCCGCAGAGCTCCGTGTGCATCCCCAGGTCCTTCAGGTCCGACTGGGCTAGCAGGGCTCCCACCACATTGGGCATGGCTCCGATGCCAAGCTGAAGCGTGGCCCCGTCCTTGACGAAGGGAACGATCCGCTTCGCGATCCTCCGGTCCTCCTCCGTGGCCTTCGCCACCGGGAACTGGGGCAGGGGATCGTGGGGCCCCTCCACCACATAGTCTACCTCCGAGAGGTGGATAGACTCGTCGAAGCCGCCCAGAATGCGGGGCAGGTGCTCGTTGACCTCCAGGATTACGATGTCCGCCTTCTCCAGGATACCCCGGGCGATACCGGCGGCGCAGGAGAGGTTGAAATACCCATGCTTGTCCATGGGCGGGACGCACATCATGGCCACGTTCACCGTCAGGAAGTGGCGGTAGTAAGGCACCACGTTCCGAAAAATCATGGGGATATAGTTGCATAAATCCCGGTCGCAGAGCTTCCGCTCATAGGCGGAGCAGTGCCAGGAGTTGTAGAGGAAATGCTCCCGGGCGGGGTCGCACTCCACCACTTGGATGGGGCCGAAGAGCAGGTTGCCCCGAATCTTTACGTCGCTCAGCTCGTCCCGACGCTTGGCCAGAGCGGCGTCCAGAAGCGGCGGGAAGCAGACGTTGGTGGTGTAGTCCACCCAGTCCCCGCTTTTCACCACTTGGACCGCCTGTTCCGGAGTGCGCAGCTTCTGCCGGTATTGGTCCTGCAGCATGTCGGCCTCCTTACTTCGCCGCGGCCCGGCCTGCCCAGTAGGCGGCCAGGTTCAGCTCCAGGAATTTCTCCGGGACGATCTTGGCTATGACGGCCTCCCAGTCGATGCGCTCCAAGCCCAGGGCCTTGGCCATGGCGCCGAAGAGCACCACGTTCATGCACTTGGCGCTGCCCAGGGCTGCCGCCTCCGCCGCCGCGTCCAGGGTCACGCAACGGAAATGGGCCTCCATGGCCTCCAGGCATCCGGCAGGGTATTCGCACAGGCCCGCCGCGATGGTGGAGGAGGGCAGCTCGTAGTCGTTGATGATGGCCACACCGCCGGGTTCGAGGAACTCCGCATAGCGGACCGCTTCCATTTTCTCGAAGGCCACCAGGATATCCGCTGCGCCGGGGCCGATGACGGGGGAGCAGACCTTCTTGCCCCAGTGGACCTGGGTGGAGACGCTGCCGCCCCGCTGGCTCATGCCGTGGACCTCGGACATCTTCACGTCATAGCCCGCTTCCATCAAGCCGGTCACCAGAATCTTCGCGGCCAGGATGGCGCCCTGGCCGCCGACGCCCACCAGTAAAGCGCTCTGCCGTTCCATCATTTCGTCTCCTTTCTGGAAATCGCCCCCACGGGGCACACCTGGGCGCAGACCGTGCAGCCCACGCACTGCGTCGCGTCGATCCGGCAGTGTCCCTCCCGCATGGAGACGGCGGGGCAGCCCACCTTCAGGCACATTTTGCATCCGATGCACTTCTCCCGGTTCGCCTCGCACAGTCCGATATCATGGAGAATGCGCTTGATGAGGAGACAGGGCCGGCGGGTGATGATGGCGGCGGGAACCTCCGACGCCAGGGCATCGTCCACAGCCTTCTGCATGGCCGCCAGGTCCTGGGGGTCCACGATGATGACGTTCCGATAGCCCAGGGCTCGGAGGACATCCTCGATTTTGATGGTGGCGGCGATGTCCCCCTGGAGGGTGTAGCCGCTGCCGGGGTTTTCCTGGTGCCCGGTCATGCCGGTGATGGAGTTGTCCAGCACCACGGGGATGACGTTTGCCTTGTTATAGAGGATTTCGGCCGCGCCGGTTATGCCGCTGTGGAAAAAGGTGGAGTCCCCCAGGATGCCGAAGACCTTCTTTTTCCGGCCCGTCGCCTCAAACGCCTTTGCCATGCCGGCGGCCACGGAGAAGCCGCCGCCCATACAGACGCAGGTGTCCATGGCGCTTAGGGGCGCGGAGGCCCCCAGGGTATAGCAGCCGATGTCGCCGCAGATCACGAAGTCCTTTCCCTTGGACATGGAGTAGAAAAAGCCTCGGTGCGGACAGCCGGGACACAGGGCCGGGGGCCGGGAGACGGCCTGGACGCCCACGTCCACGGTTTCCGGAGTGGTCCCGAACAGCTCCTGCCGGAGGCGCTGGGGGCTCTGCTCGTAGATGCGCCCCACCAGCTCCTTTCCCACGCAGGGTATCCCGGCGGCCTTGATCTGCTCCTCCATGAAAGGCTCCAGCTCCTCGACGACGTACAGGGTTTCCACTTTGGAGGCGAAATCTCGGATGAGCTTCATGGGCAGCGGGTAGGTCAGGCCCAGCTTCAGGAAGGAGGCGTCCTCCGGGAAGGCGTCCTTGGCGTACTGGTAGGCCACGGAGGCCGTGATGACGCCGATCTTCCCGCCCTTCATCTCCAGCTTGTTCAGGGGGCAGGTTTCGCCGTACTCCGCCAAGGCGGCCAGATTCCGCTCTACCTTTGGGTGATTATGATAGGCGTTGGCCGGAGCGCAGATGTACTTTTGGGTGTTCCTCCGGTAGTCGGGAATTTCCTGCTCCTCCCGCTCCCCGAAGGTCACCAGGCTCTTGGAGTGGGAAATCCGGGTGGTGACGCGGAACAGCACCGGCATATCGAATCCCTCGGAAATCCGGTATGCCTCTTTCATGAAATCCACGCATTCCTGGGAGTCTGACGGTTCCACCAGGGCGATCCGGGCGGCCTTGGCGTAATAGCGGTTGTCCTGCTCGTTTTGCGAGGAGTGCATGCCGGGATCGTCCGCGGACACGATGACGAATCCTCCTGTAACGCCGTTGTAAGCGGCGGTGAAAACAGGGTCCGCCGCCACGTTGAGCCCAACGTGCTTCATGGCGCAGAGGCTCCGCACCCCGGCGATGGCCGCTCCATAAGCCGCCTCCGCCGCCACTTTTTCGTTGGGGGCCCACTCGCAGTAGAGGGATTCCTTGTACTGGGGCAGGTTCTCGAAAATCTCCGTGCTGGGGGTGCCGGGATACGCGGAGCAGATCTTGACTCCGGCCTCGTAGGCGCCCCGGGCGATGGCCTCGTTTCCAGATAGCAGATGTCGTTTCAATGTGATACCACCTTTCCCGCGTCGACAATGAACGCATTCGTACTGTAATTATCTTACAAAAAAACTTGAGGAATGGAAAATACTTATGTATAATACAGGTATAAGTTAAGTAAATACCTTGTTTTGCAGGAGAGGGAACATGAACTTTACCCAGATGATGTACGCGCTGGCCGTGGCCAGGCACCGCAATATCTCCAAAGCCGCCGCCAGTCTTTTTATCTCACAGCCGGCGCTGTCCCTGCAAATGAAAAAGCTGGAAGAAGAACTGGGCGTGTCCCTGTTTAAGCGGGAGCCTCAGGGCGTTCAGCTGACCGCCCAAGGCGAGCTTTTTTACAAGAATGCCCAGCCCGTGGAACAGACCTGGCACCAGCTGCTGAGCGCGATGGAGCAGGACAAGCGGCAGTCTCCAAAGCACCTTCGCATAGGAATCGGCACCAGGGTGTATACCAACGACCTGTTTGATCCGCTTATGCGTTTTTTTGACGCTCACCCGGAACTCAATGTCACCTTCTTGACGGAAGCCAATGGAGATTTCATTTCGGGCTTAGAGAACGGGCTGCTGGATCTGGCCCTTGACCGGTTCCCGGACGCGTCCGCGTACGCAAATTCCAAGAAGTTCTTCTCCTGTGAATTGATTGCCGAGCGGCAGTGCATCCTGACTTCGCTGGACGACTCGCTGGCCGCGCTGAACACCGTAGAGCTTTCACAGCTGGAGGGGAAAACGATCATTACCAGCTTGGAAAACTCGCCGGAAGACAGGATGACCCTGCAGACCTTCCAGTCTCGGGGAATCAAATGGAATAAAATTTACCGTTCGGACGGAATCGACACCATCATGATGCTGGTGGAGAGGGGAAACGGGGTCACACTGGGCCCGCTCTCATTTGCGAAATACTTCGGGATCAAGGCGATACCGATCGTTCCGGAGTCCTACCTAAGCATGAGCTTCGTCTGCCTGCGGGAGCGGATGAGAGAACCCGAATTCCGTTTGCTCAAGGATTATTTGCTGCGCATCTGCCGCCGCCTGAAGGAGGAAGCGTGACGGAAAACGGGGGAGCCGACGCGGGAAGGCGGCCCTTAAGCGGGCAGAGCGCCGGCCCTCTCCCCCCCCGGCGCAGACGGCGGTACATCGCCAGCGCGCACAGCGCGGCCGTGGCGTCCATGATCGCCTGGCACATCACCGGACCATACAGGGGAATGACGGCGTTCAGGGCGAACATCAAGGGCACGTCAAAGATCCCCTTGCGGATAAGGGAGAGGAGCGTTGCCTGCCGGGTCTTTTTCACGGCCTGGAAATATCCCATCAGCAAAAAGCCCACCGCCGCGAAGGGCATGGAGACGCAGTGGATCCTGATAAAAACGGCGGCATAGTCCACAGTCTGCGGGACCTTGATGAACAGGGAGGCGATCGGGCGGGCCAGCAGCTGGAAGGCCAGCAGGAAAAACACGCTGGTACCGATCATTGCGAAAGCCGTGCAGCGCACGCTCTTTTCCAGCCGCTCCTGATTTTTCGCCCCGTAATTATAGGCCAGCAAGGGCACCACACCCTGTGCGGTTCCCAGCAGTGTGTAGGCCGGAATGCCTTCCACCTTCTTGCAGATGCCGACTCCCGCCACCGCGGCCCCGCCAAAACCGACGACGACATGGTTGAGCACCATATTAGACGCCGTGGACAGAAGCATCTGCAGGGCGGAGGGAAGCCCGATCTGCAGCACGCCCAAAGACGCCTCCTTTTCCAAAGAGAAGTGCCTGGGTGAGAGGGAGATCACCGTCCGGCGGCGCATCTTCCACTGGTAGAAGATGAAGTAAGCGCTGGTAACGCAGTTGGAGAGGAAGGTGGCGGCCGCCGCTCCCCGCAGCTCCAAGCCAAGCCCGAAGGGGAAGATGAAAAAGGGGTCCAGGATTATATTGAGCACGCCGCCCATGGAAAGCCCGAAGCTGGCCGCCTTAGAGGCGCCCTCCGCGCGGATGAAATGGGCTGCCACAAGGTTGAACGTAGCGGGTGTCCCTCCCAGGGTCAGCACCCAAAACACGTACGCGCCGGTATAGGGGCGTAGGGCCTCCGTGGAGCCCAGGAGAATCAGGAACGGTTCCCGGAACAGCGTGGCTACGGTGGCATAGGCCAGCATCGCCGCAAGCGCCCCGTAAAAGGCGAAGGCGGAGATTTTTTTTGCCATGGGGATGTCCCGCCGTCCCAAGGCGTTGGAAAACAGCGTCCCGCCGCCGACGCCGAAGAGATTGCCCAGAGCCGTCAAAGAGAGCTGCACCGGCAGGACCAGGGCGATGGCCGCTACCTGATCCGGATCGTTCAGCTGCCCGACAAAAAATGTATCCGCCAAGTTATAGAATGTGGTGATCAGCTGGCTGATCACCGTAGGGATCGCCAGCGTCAGCACCGCCTTCGCCACCGGCACTTTTTCAAACAGATCAACGTTTTCCTTGTCCAGCATTTTCTCGCCTCCTTTGCTCTGATATAGGTCCTCCGGATTTCAAGAAAGAACACACCCAGAACCAGGCTCTGGGTGTGTTCCGTCTGCCGGGCCTTATCCCAGGGAACTCTGTGGGAAGCGCGCGTTGAACACTTCCCGCAGCTCCGCCCGGTAGTCCGGGTGGGCGATGCCGATCAGGCTTTGGGCCCGTTCCCGTAGCGTGCGCCCATGCAGGTGGGCCACGCCGTACTCGGTGACGATGTAGTCCACATCCGTCCGGGAGGTGGTCACGGCGGCCCCCTCATCCAGCAGGGGTACGATTTTGGAGGTTTTGCCCTTCGCGGTGGAGGGCATGGCGATAATGGAGCGCCCTCCTTTGGAGAAGGCGGCCCCCCGGATAAAGTCTACCTGTCCGCCGATTCCGGAAATCTGCTTGGAGCCGATGCTCTCCGAGGCCACTTGGCCCATTAGGTCCACCTGCACGCAGGAGTTGATGGAGACCAGATTGTCGTTCTGTCCGATGACCAGGGGATGATTGACGTAATCCACCGGCAGGACCAGCACGTCCGGGTTATGGTCGACAAAGTCGTAAAGCCGCTTGGTGCCCATGAGGAAGTTGGCGACAAATTTGCCCGGATGCAGGGTCTTCGCCCGGTTGGTAATCACCCCGGCCTCCGCCAGCTCCACCACGCCGTCTGAAAACATCTCGGAATGGATACCCAGGTCCTTCTTGTCTTTCAGGAAGAGCAGCACGGCGTCAGGAATGGCGCCGATGCCCAGCTGCAAGGTGTCCCCGTCCTTGACCAGCTCGGCGCAGTAGCGCCCGATGGCCTCTTCCACCGGGCCGATCTTAGGCGGCGGAAGCTCAATGATGGGCTGGGAGTATTCCACGAAATAGGAAATCTTCTCCACAGGAACCAGCTTCCCGTAAGTAAAAGGCATCTGCTCGTTCACCTGGGCGATGACGGTCTTTGCCGTCATGACGGCTTCATACCCGTAGTCCACAGAGACGCCCAGAGACACCATGCCGTCCTCATTCGGCGGGGTCACGGTAACAAGGGCCACATCAATGGACAAAGTGGTATGGAACAGCTTGGGAACCTGGTAGAAAAAGCAGGGGGTAAAGTCGCCCCGTCCGCTGTTGATGGCGTCCCGGGTGCGCGCGCCAGCAAAGCAGGCATTATGCCGGAAGTGCGCCTCCATGCCCGGCAGGCAGTACTCACACTGGCCCATGGCCACCATGTGCACGATCTCTACATTTTCATAGTCCTTTGCATGGGCCACCAGAGTATCCAGCAGATACCCCGGTTCACCACAGGCATGGCCCACCACGATGCGGTCGCCCGATTTGATGTGCCGGATCGCCTCGGCGGCGGAGATATCCCTCTCCTCATAGTGTTTGCGCCAATCCATACTGTTCGCTCCTTTGTTCAAATGTGCTAGTGCACAGCGCATTTAAAAAGGCTGCCGCACGGTCATAGTCGGCCGGTAGGGCCGCGACAAAGCGGGGAATGTTTTCCGGGAGATCCTTCTGCTGCGCGCATTGGGACAGGCAGCCGCAGATGATTAATACCGCGTCGAAAGGCTCCTGCGGGGCATAGGGCCGCAGCGTCACCGAGGGAAACGCCGCCTCCAATCCGCAGACGAAGGCCCCGCGATCATACCGGGAGTTGCATCCGCCGCAGTATCGCAGCGCGATCTTCAAGTTGTTCATATTACCTCTGCAAAGCGCCGGGGCGCTTCCCCGCGTTTCGCGGCTCCAGGCCTGTCGGGACCGGGGAACACGGGTGCGTTTTACTCCTGGATGTGGGCGATGGCCTTGGCCAGGGCCTTCTTCTGCTCCAGATTGCCCTGGCGGGAAATCATGATGCGCTGGGCCTGAGGTGAGCCGGCACCGTGCATAGACTCCGTGCGATAGCCCACGGCGGCGGTACCCAGGGCCAGATTTTCGATGAGCCGCAGGATGCGCAGGCGGTTCTCCGTGCTGACGGAGCTGCTGCCCCGCAGGTATTTGTCGATAATGGGCCCCAGCTTGGGGTCCCGGAAATCCGCCTCGGAAGGGGCGGTGACCACCAGGCCGCCCGCGATATCCTCCGCCAAGCGGACGATCTCGTAGGGGAAGCGGGTCACATTCTGCTTGCAGACGTTGGCCAGCAGCAGGTCGATGATGTAGTTGCCGCTCTCGGTCCGGTGGCCTTCGGAAGAGCAGGCGATGCCGCAGCTGTACAGGGTTTCGTTCAGGTGGATCATTTCAATGAGCTTGTCCTTTACGTGGCTGGCTTTTGCGGCTCCGTTGTAATCGGCGGCCACGGCCGCCGCGCCGATCAGCACGTCGCCCACGCCCACCTTGCATCCGCCGTAGCTCTGGCGGTGATAGCCGGCGAAGCGTTCCACCATCATCCCGGCGAAGTCGTACTCGCCGGACAGGAAGACCCGCTCGTTGGGCACAAAGACATCATGGAAGATCGTCAGGGCCTCCACGCCGCCGAATTCGCTGTTGCCCACGTCCATGGTGGTGTTCTCCCGCTTGCGGGTGTCGCAGGACTGGCGGCCGATAATCATGGAGACGCCCGGGGTGTCCATGGGAACGGCAAAGGAAACGGCGTAGTCGGCATCCTCCGCCCGCATGGCCTGCGTGGGCATGACGATGACTTCGTGGCTGTTTAGTACGCCGGTCTGATGGGCTTTGGCGCCCCGGACGACGATGCCGTCGCTGCGGCGCTCTACGATGTGCAGGAACATATCCGGGTCGTCCTGCGCGTGAGGAGCCTTGGACCGGTCCCCCTTGGGGTCCGTCATGGCGCCGTCTACAGTCAGGTCGTTTTTCTGCACGTATTCCATGAACGCCCTGAAGTTGTCGTGGTAGTGCGTGCCGTATTTCCGGTCGGTCTCATAGGTGGTGGAGAAGACCGCGTTGAAGGCGTCCATGCCCACGCACCGCTGGAAGCAGCTGGCCGTTTTCTGGCCCAGCAGGCGCTGCATCTTCACTTTTTTCACCAGGTCTTCGGCGGACTGGTGGATATGCGTAAAGCGGTTGATGCGCTCGTGAGTATAGGGGGAGATCGTGGTCATTAGGTCTTGATACTCCGGCATCTGCGCCAGATCATAGGTCATGCGGACCGAGTTCAGCGAGGGACGCAGGATCGGGTCGTCCACCGGGGACTCTATCCGCTTGCCGAACATATAGACTTCCATGTTCATCTTTCGGATGCTCTCGATATACTGTTCGCCGGTCATCAGTGCCATGATATGTTCCTCCTCATTTCAGATGTTTCCGTTTCTTGCGTTACTTGCGTTAATAGAGTTCCCTGTAAACCTTCAGAACCGAATCGTAATCCATTTCCACGAAGGCGTTTGCCAGAAGGCGTTGCTGGTTCTTGATAACGCTGTCGGCAAACGCCGGCAGGTCCTCCTGGGTAACGCCGTATTCCCGCAGGCGCTTTTTGGGCAGGATGCTGTTCAGAAGAACCTCCAGCTGAGCGTAGACCTCTCCCTCGCCGCATCGCAGCAAACCAGCCAGGAATCTTCCCATGGCCTGCAGTTCGCCGCCCGCGCTGCGCTCCATGTAGTTTTTCATCACGCCCGTAAAAATGGCGTAATTCGACTCGCCGTGGGCCACGTGATATTGTCCTCCCAAGGGATAGGCCATTGCGTGGACCGCGCCGCAGCCCGCCGTGCCGAAGGCGATGCCCGCGTAGTTGGAGGCCACCAGAAAGTCGTCCAGCAGCGGCTTGAGGGCCCCGCGGCCCTGGGCGGCGATGGCCTGATAACCCCGCAGGAGCATCTCGACAGCCCGGTAGCTGAAGAGCTTGGTATAAGAAGTGGCCTTGGGAGAGAGGGCGGACTCCACCGCGTGGACCAGGGCGTCAATGGAGCTGGTCGCGAACACGCCGAAGGGGAGCCCCTCCAAAAGCTCGGGAATCAGGACGGCCTGATCCGCGTACATGGCCGGACCTACCAGCCCCATTTTGGTGCCCATGCGGGTGCGGTTGAATACGGCGATATTGGTCATTTCGCTGCCCGTCCCGCAGGTGGTGGGGACGATGACCAATTCATAGCGCTTTGTCAGCCGCGGCATCGCGCCGTACAGCGCGTCCATGGAGGCCTCCTCATTGGCCACCGCCAGCGCTTTCGCGATGTCGATGACCGTTCCGCCGCCGATGGCAATGATGCGCCCAGCCCCGGTCCCCGCGGCGTCTCTCATGATCCGCTCCGCCATGACGTCCGTGGGTTCCCCTGTGCCGTAATCCTCCTGGAAGATGGTGTGGACCTTCAGCCCAAGCCGTCCGAAGTACGGTTCATAGATGAATTTGTTCGTCAGTACCAGATCCCGCTCGTTCAAAGCGAAGCAGTCTGAAAATTCCCTGCAGGTGGCAAATTTGTACAGCGTGGGTTCCATAATAACCTGGATCATGTTCGTGCCCCTTTCCTGTCATGTTCTCTCGCTTGTTTCTCCATACGTCCTCCGCAGCGCCGTCCGGTCCCATGTAGTGCGGGTGCGGCAGACGGATAAGTCTGCCGCACCCTAAATCAGAGGCTTTTCTAAAGACGCTTGCGGCGCTGAAAGGAGACCGGAGCGTTCAAAAGAAACGTGCAATCACGCCTTGTAGTCGGCGGGGGGATCGATGAGCTTGGCGGCCAGAGAGCACCAATCGCCGGGATGGATCACGGGCACGCTCCAGAAGCCGATGACCACGCCCTTCCACGGCGCGTAGATCTCCTCTACCCGGCGCCCGAAGAGGTCGTCGATGACACAGAGCAGGTCGCCGGCCTTAAAATACTCGCCCTCTTTCTTCACGGGGGTCATGAAGCCGCCGTTGCGGGAGTGGAGATAGTTCAGCTCGATATGCTCCATGGAGACCGGCTCCGCCTTGGTATCGGGAATCATGCCGAGATAGGCCATGACATTTTTGATTCCGTTGTAGGCGGTGCCGATGTCGCGCTGCCGGTTGTGCAGACGGCTGCACTGAGACCCGATCTCGGGGATAATGGTGGGGATGTTGAACGCTTTCTTATACTCCAGAGAGGTGATGCCGGTAAAGGGCAGGTTCTGCTGAGACCACAGGAAGGGCACGTTGAACGCCTTGGCCATTTCATAGCAGGTCTTGGCCAGCTGGTCGTCCGGACCGTCGAAGGGCAGGTACGCGCACAGGGGCTCTAAGTGCAGCACGTCGCCGCCGCCGTGGAAGCTGATGACCGCGTCTGCGAACTGCACGACCCGCTCCATGTAAGTAGCCGCCAGATAGTGGGTTGTGTACTGGTCCTTGCGGCCGGGGAACACGCGGTTGAGGTTGAACTCGTCTACCAGGGTGGATCTGCGAATGGTGGTAAAGGCCTCCATATTCAGAGCGGGAACGCCGATGAAGGTGCCGTTGAACTCCTTGCCCTCCAGCTCACCGGCCAGGCGGATAATGGCCTCAGAGCCTTCGGTTTCGTCGCCGTGGGTGGCGCCGTCTACCAGCAGCGTCTTGCCGGGCTTTCCGCCCTCAATGATGATGACGGGAATCTGATAGAAGGAAAGGTCTGCCTTCTGTCCATAGTTGATGAAGCCGTTTGTGCGGTTTCCAGACTGACTGACGATGACATCCAATTTGATCTGAGACATGACAACACCTCATTTTAATAATTTGAAACAATTGCCGTTTCGGACAATTCCTTCCTCAAGTAAACGCGGGAAGAGCGACGGGGCTTTCGTCAGGCGATCAGGCCCACGAGTCCCATCGTAAGGATGGGCGCCGCGTTGACCAACACGAGGACCAGCACCTCCGCCAGCAGGAAGGGGACCACCTCTCGGGCGATCTTCTCCATGGGCGTCTCGCCGATGACGGTAGCCACAAAGAGGCACGAGCCCACCGGCGGCGTGATGGCGCCGATACTCAGGTTGAGGCAGATGATGATGCCGAAGGTAACGGGGTCTACGCCGAAGGCCTGGACCACCGGCAGCAGCAGGGGGGCCAGGATGACCACAGCCGCGCCGCCGTCCATGATGCAGCCCACAATCAGCAGCAGAATGTTGATGAGCAGCAGGGCCGTGAAGCGATTGCCCGCCACGGACAGGATCGCGCCGGAAAGCTGCTGAGGCACCTGGGCCAAGGTCAGCACCTTGCCGAAGATACCCGCAGCCGCCTGTAGCAGCAGCACGGTGGCCGCCGTAACGGCGGACTCCGCGGAGCAGAGGACCAAGCCCTTCAGATCCAGCGTCCGGTCGATGAACAGGGCCACGATGATGGCGTACACGCAGGCCACCGCGCCGGCCTCCGTAGGCGTAAAGATCCCGCAGTAGATGCCGCCCAGGATGATCACGGGCACCAGGATCGCCCACTTCGCCCTCCACATGGCGACGCCGAATTCCCTTATGCTGAACGATCCACCGCTGCCCTTCAGCCCCGCCTTCTTCGCGGAGAGGTACACGGCCAGGCACAGGAAAACCGCCATCAGGACGCCGGGAATGACTCCGGCGATGAACATGCTGCCGATGGAGACCTCGCAGGCCACGCCGTAGAGCACGAACATCACGCTGGGGGGAATCACCGGCCCGATGACGCCGCCCGCGGCGGCAATGGCCAGGGCCTGGGGCTTGCGGTAGCCCTGTTCCTCCATCTCGGGCACCATCATAGACCCGATCGAGGCCGTGGTGGCCGAGGCCGAGCCGCTGAGGGCTGCGAAGAACGCGCAGGACACCACGGTGACCATGCCCTGACCGCCCCGGAAGCGGTTAAAAATGGTGCCGATCCAGCTGCACAGCTTCTTGGAGATGCCGCCCCGGGTCATCACGTTGCCGGCGAAGACGTAAAAGGGGATGGCCAGCAAGGGATAGGACATCAGGGAGTTCATCGCCGCGGAGGCAATGGCCGTCAGAGGCGCGAGGTTCAGCACGTGGCAGCTGATGACCGAGGCGAGGATCATGGCGAAGGCGATGGGGACTTTGAAAATGACCAGCGCAAAGAACACGCCGAGGATGAGAACGGTATTCATATGGCTGTCTCCTCCTCTACGATTTCCTTTTGAGAGCGCGTGTCGCTCTCGCCGCGGAATGTTTTTACAATCAGGATCGCCACCCGGATGATAATCAGGAACATGCCCACGGGCACCACGATGGACGCGATCCAGTAGGGATATTTCCCGCCCAGCGTGACCGCCTTTCGGGTGATATAATTCTTGGTGACAAAGTACCCCAGGTACACCATAATGAAGCCGCAGGCCACCCAAATCAACTGGGACAGCAGGGTGAAGAGCTTCTTCAGCGGGGCAGGGAAGGTGTCTACGATCATGCTGACCATGATGTGCTTGCGCTCTTCCGCCGCACTGCTGGCTCCCAGATACGTCACCCACACCAGGCAGAACGTCATCATCTCTTCCGCCCAAGCCAGGGGGATCTTCAGGATAAACCGGCAGATCACCTGCGCTAATCCCATGAAGATCAGAAGCAGCATGATGAGGCCAATGGCAAACTTTTCAAAGACGTTGTATGCCGCATAGAGTTTTTTCATAGCATACCTCTTTTCTTTCTCCGATTTAGCCTGAGCGCCGCGGCCCCTTCCGGCCGCAGCGCCCTAAGGCGAGAATTAATGATTAGTGCGGTAGTTCTCCAGCCATTCCACGCAGAAGTCCCAAAGCTCGGGGCCCACTTCCTCGCGCAGGTCGTCGTAGCAGTAGTCTTCGATCAGCTTGACAAAGACTTCATACTGCTCGTCCGTCACCTCGTTGATTTCCACGCCGGCAGCGGCAATCTCGTCATAGGTCTTGGCCTTGGTCTGAGGGCTGACGACTTCCTGGCAGTACTTCTCCGTCAGCCTGCCGGCCTCAAACAGCGCGTCCTGCACGTCCTGCGGATAGCTGTTCAGGGAGTTCAGACTGAACATCATCGTCATGCCCAGGCTGGTGATCTCCAGCTTGGTGTGGTATTTGCAGACCTCCACCAGCTTATGGGGCACATAGTTGGATGTGGTGGTGTACACGCCGTCGATCGCGCCCTGCTGCAGACCGCTGTACAGCTCGGAGAACGCCAGGGACACGGGCAGGCCGCCGCAGGCCTCCAGGAACTTGTAGGGTCCCGGGGAGTCGTAGCTGCGAACCTTCAGGCCCTTCACGTCTGCGGGGGTGTAAATGGGATTGCGGTTGTTTTCAATTTCCTGGCCCATGATATACTCATAGAAAATGGTGGTATATCCGTAGGGCTCTCCCTCTTCGTTGATTTTCGCGTTCATCCACTCCTCGCCGGCGGCATAGAGCTCCTCGCCGCTGCGGAAGAGGAAGGGCATATCTTGAAGGCGGACGGCATTGGACGGCGCGACGGCGGTGATATTGGACGGGCCCACCAGCGCGGCGTCTAGGGTGCCGTCGATAACCATCTCGATCTGCTCCCGTTCGGTGCCGACAGCGGCGTTGGGGAAGTTCTCCCACTCCACGCGGCCGGGCAGGAGGGCGTCTACCTGCTCTTCCCAATAGTAGATCAGGTCGTTCATGGGGTTTCCGTCGGCGGAGGAAGTGGCCACGCGGATCTTGACCGTCTCCGCACTTCCGGAGGCCGCCGGCTGGTTGGGTTCACTGCTGCCGGACGGAGGGGTATTGCCGGCGGCCTGCTGCTGTCCACCAAACCCGCCGCAGGCCGCCAGAGATAATGTCATAGCTACGCAGAGCAATAGCGCAAATAGCTTCTTCATCATATTCTTCCTTTCTTTGACACACAGATTTAAGGGTTTCTGAAATGGTGGAGCTATCTGGAGAGCGGCGCGCTTACAGCAGCTTGGCGAACAGGGACCACCAGTCTCCGGGGTGAATGACCGGTACGCTCCAAAAGCCGATGACCACGCCGGGCCAAGGGGCCTTCAGTTCTTCGATCACATTGCCGTAGATATCCTGCATGACGCAGAGCGTTTCGCCCTTTTTCACAATTTCGTTGGGCTGCTTGACGGGGGTCTGGATGCCGCCGTTGTAGGAGTGGATATAGTGCAGTTCGATGAGTTTCTTCTCCACTGGAGCCGTGGGGGCCATGTCCAGCATCTCCATAGCGATCATCACATTCCGGATACCTTCATAGCTCATTCCGATGTTCTTCTGCCGGTCATACAGGCGGCCGCAATGGGACCCGATCTCAGGCACGATGGTAGGCACGCCCAGGGTACAGTACTCCGTGGCGGAGCAGCCGCTGAAGGGCAGATTCCCAATCCTCCAGATATACGGGAAGTTGAACGCCTCCGCCAGGACGCGGCTCCGATCTTCCACCTCGCCGCCGCAGGGCAGGTAACCCACCAGAGGCTCCAGGTGGAGCACGTCGCCGCCGCCGTGGAAGGTGATGCAGACATCCACAAAAGGGATTACCCGCTCCAGATAAACCGCGGCCAGGCGATGGGTAATATAGGTGTCCTTGTTTCCCGGGTAGATCCGGTTCAGGTTGGCCTCGTCCACCATGGAGGTCCGGCGAATGGTGGTAAACGCCTCCATGTTCAGAGCGGGTACGCCCACGAAGATTCCGGAGAAGTCCCCGTTCTCCAGATCTTTCGCCATGCGGAGGATGGCCTCCGTGCCTTCGGTCTCGTCGCCGTGGGTGGCGCAGTCCACCAGCAGCGTCTGTCCCGGTTCCTTGCCCTCGATGATGATTAGGGGAATCTCATAGAAGGAGCCGTCCACCTTCTGGCCGAACCGGATCGCGCCGTCGGTCCGGCAGCCGCTTTGACAAACAATTTTGTCAAGCCGAATTTTTTTCATTGCAAGTCACCTCATTTTCGATGTGATTTCTAAAAGCCGAATGTGCGCACTTATCCCGCTTTTACGACGGTTTTTGTAATTTCTTGACACCGTATGTCTGTATTGTATTCCGGCGGCGAATATTTGTCCATCACTTCATCGGTCATGTTCATGTTGACATTTTTGTTAAGCTGTAATAAATTGTAATGGAAGTTGCCCATGATTTTAGATATGGCGCATAATATCTTGTGCAGCGTTACTATACGGTCACGCGATTCTATAAGGAGGAAATTCGTGAACACAAAAGACTGTTGGTATGTTAGTACGATTGCGGCCAGCAGAAGTTTTTCTAAAGCTGCGGAACTTTGCTATATTGCTCCCTCCGCTTTGAGCCGGTATATTTCAAAGCTGGAAGACCGGCTATCCATCAAAATTTTCGACCGTTCCACCACGCCGATTTCTCTGACCCCGGCGGGAACGCTCTACCTCTACTATGCCCAGCGGTTTTTAAAACTTGAGGAGAAACTGGAGATCGAACTGGATTCTCTGCGCAACCCGGCGAAGACTGTGGTTTCCCTGGGTGTTCCGACTATTTTGGGAGACTATATCCTCCCCCGATTTTTACCTCGCTTTTGGCTGAAGGACTCTGCCGTCACCGTCAACCTGGACCAGGATATGCTGCACTATTTGGAGAAGAAAATCGTCGGCCACAGCCTGGACATCGCCTTTTTGTGCAAGCCCTTGTCTGTGCCGGGTTATCGTTCCGAGCTCATCACCAAGGAAAAAATCCTTTTGATCACCTCACGGACCAACCCGGCTCTGGAGCGGTATCAGTATGGAAAATATGACTATCAACATCCCCTTGAGCTGGACTTGAGTACTTTGAAAAACGTGACGTTTCTTCACGCCAAGCCCCACTCCTTTCTCTATATCGAGGCGGAGAAATGGTTTCCCCAGCTGCACTTTACTCCCGTGTTTATGATAAAAATCACTTCTCCGGTGCTGGCCATGAATCAGGCGGCCCAAAGCAGCAGCTTTACTTGCGTGATGAACAGCCAGCTCAAATATGGAGACCCTGAAATCGTGAACCAAATCCTGCCCATTGCCTTTGGCGATGCGTATCTGCCCATTTATCTCGTCTGCTCGGAAGAGCAGTACCGCAATTGTGAGGCTTACCGGCAGCTGGTAACTACCATTCAGGAAGAATTTCAAGCCTGCGCGGAGATATAGCCCCCGCCTTCCAATGGCAAGGAAATTTTCCAATAAGAAAAGACCGGGTGAAGCAAAAGCTTCACCCGGTCTTTTCTCGCGCATCCCGCGCGCGTTCCCATCCGGCGGTCTCCTTGCGCGCGGGATCCTGAAAGAGCTCTGGGAAGTCTGCCGAAGAATGCACCAAATCCACGGCCCTGGAGCGGGTAACATCCGTTATCAGGCCCAGGGAATGAATGTGGTCCAGCAGAACGTGGACCAGTGCGCGCTGCGCGCTTTCCAAACCGCATCACCTCAGTTTATGGATATGTTTGGAAGGTAAAAAAATACCGGTAGGACGCGGATGGAATCGGCAGGCGGAGGCCCGAATTTCGCCCCGCGCCTGAAGCTCTTTCCCATCCGCTTCCCTGTCAAGGGCACAGGGAAAAAACGCTGGCCCGGTTACCCGGCCGGCGTTTGCCCAGGGGCGTATGCGTCAAAAAATGGCTGCCAGGGTCTCGGCGCAGCCCACGTAGCCCCAGAGCATCCAGGGCCGGGCCTTGCCCATGCGGGTGTGGGTTTTGTCAATCATCGCGCCAAAGAGGATGTCCGTCACCCCGTCGAAGAGCTTGGACACGGCGATGAGGGCGCCCACGATTCCCGAGCTCGGTCCCACCGTGTTGGTGAGGAAGATCATCACGAAAGAGCTGAGCAGGGCGTACACCCCGTAGATGGCGGCCCGGCGCTTGTCCGGGTAGCTCTCCCAAGGGCCCAGCCCACAGTACTCCGCCTGGTCCAGCTCCCCGGGCAGGAAGAGCCGCAGGTCCACGGCCCCGTCCGGGAAGACCGCTCCCTCCTCCCACTGCCACTCGGTCCGGTAGCAGCGGGTGACGCTCTTGTCGTAGTGAGCGGCCAGCCAGTCCTGCTTCTGCTTGCGGTCGTTGTCCACGGGGGCCCGCCAGACGTTGAGCTCCATGGGCCGGGTGAGGAAGCTCTGCCTGCCCCAGCCGGGGCGGGTGAACAGCCCCGGCTTTTTGCTGTAGACATAGCTGAGTCCCTCGCTGCGGAGGGTGAGGAAGTCCTCCCACTCGGCGACCTCCAGGGCCAGGGCGTTTTCCGCCCGGCGGTCGCCGTTCTGCCGACCCGGGTCGCCTCATAGGACAGGGAAACCGCCGCCTCCAGTGGGGTGAAGTCCAGGTAGTTGCGGAGGGCCAGGGCCCCGGTCTCCTGGCTGTAGGACACGACGAGAACTGGCCGGCATCCTGCTGGACCACATTCGTTCCCTCGGCCTGATATCCGATCTCACCTGCTCCAGAGCCATGGACCTGATACACTCCATGACAGACTTCCCGGAGTTCTTCCCGTATCCTGTGTGCCCGGCGGAGGAGGCGGGCGGCTGTGAATGTGCTTCAAGTACGCCGTGAGCTGCGGAACGGGAAGACCATCTTCGACCTGCCGTTGCGGGTGACCTTCTACGCCAGGGTCTCCACCGACAAGGATTGTTGATACAGCAGATTTATACAATTATGTTCCAATAGATATTGACAGGTTTCCCTTGCCGCCAAAACACAGCCTGTCCCCCGCCGCACGAAATCTTTCCTTTTGCTTTATCCGTTGTTGATAATATGCGCCACCAGTCTCAAATTCCGTTCAATGAGCACCTGCCTCGCCTCCGGGTCCCCCTGGGCGTACCTCTCCAGCCATTCCCGCTCCTCGGCGGCGGACAGGGGCTTGGGGAAGGACCCGCCGCCGGAAAGGCGCAGGGAAAACAGCAGCGTATTGGCGAACAGCAGCAGTGCGGCGGACAGCATAAGACCTCCTTACCGGAGCCCGCGGCCCCGGCTGCCGCTTTCCCGGCTGGCGGCGGACCGTATTCGGGGACATAGCGGCCCCGCTTTCAGCCTATGAAAACCGGGGAAGTCCCTATGCCGCCTTTGCTTTTGCCGGATGGATGTGCTATACTGCCGGTAACGAAGGGAGGCGGCGGCATGACCTGGACGGTTTACATCCTCTGCTGCGGAGACGGGACCCTGTATACCGGGTGTACCAACGACCTTCCCCGGCGGCTGAAGGCCCACCAAAGCGGCAGGGGAGCCAAGTACACCCGGAGCCGCCTGCCGGTGGAACTGGCCTACCGGGAAGAGACGGCGGACAAGTCCGCCGCCCTCCAGAGGGAAATCGCCATCAAGCACCTGAGCCGCCGCGAAAAACTGGCGTTGATTGCGGGGAAGGACGCGGGGACTATGGAAATCAGGCCGCTGCGGGAGACGGACGACCGCCTGACGGTCAGCCGGATCTATGAGGAGAGCTGGAAATCCGCTTACCGGGGTATCGTCCCCCAGGCGTATCTGGACGGCATCCCCGCCGGGCTCTGGGCGGCAAATCTGGACCAGGGGGACCGCCAAAGCCTGGTGCTGGAGAAGGGCGGGAGGCTGGTCGGGACTGTCTGCGTCAGCCCTTCCCGCTGGCCGGACTACCCGGACTTCGGGGAGATCGTGGCTTTGTATCTGCTGCCGGAGTACATGGATAAGGGCTATGGGAAAGCCCTGCTGACGGCGGCGGTGGAGACTTTGGCCGTGCAGGGCTATCGGGATATCCTCCTCTGGGTGCTGGAGGAGAATCACCGGGCCAGGGCGTTTTACGAGAAGCAGGGCTTTCACTACAGCGGGGAGCGCATGGAACACGCCGTGGGCGGCAAGCCGCTGGGAGAGCTGCTGTATCTCCGTCACATCGAATAAATACGAAAGGGCCCCGGGACTGCCTGTTCCCCGGGGCCCTTCCGTATTCTAAAGAGGTGTCTCTGGCAAGCGTGATTCAGTGGCACCCGCCGCAGGAGGCGCAGTTCCCGCACCCCAGCTCCACCTGGGGGCGCTGCCCGACCGGGGCCTTGTAACCCTTGCGGACCAGCATGTAGACGATGCCTGCAAGCAAAACCAGGGCGGCGGCGGTGCCCAGGCCGAAACGGGCCTCTCCCGTAACCAGCCCGCCCAGCTGGAAGACGATGAGGGAGACGGCATAGGCGAAGGCGCACATGTAGCCAATGGCCGCCGCCGTCCATTTGGCGTTGTTCATCTCCCGCTTGATGGCGCCCATGGCGGCGAAGCAGGGGGCGCACAGGAGGTTGAAAATCATAAAGCTGTAGGCGGCCATAGGGCCGAAGTCCGCGGCGACGAGGGCCCAAATCGCCTCGCCGTTGTCCCCCAGCTCCTCCCCGGCGAAGTTGTACAGCACGCCGAAGGTGGAGACGACCTCTTCCTTGGCGATGAGACCGGTAAAGGTGGCCACGGCGGCCTTCCAGGCCATATCGCCCACCCAGCCCAGGGGCGCGAAGATCCAGGCGATACCGCTGCCGGCGGCGGCCAGCAGAGAGGCGTTGTTGTCCTCCACCGGGCCGAAGACGCCGCCCTGGAAGCCGTAGCCCTGGAGAAACCAGAGGACGACGGTGGAAATCAGGATGACGGTGCCCGCCCGCTTGATGAAGGACCAGCCCCGCTCCCAGGTGGCCCGGAGGACATTGGAGGCCGAAGGGGCGTGGTAGGCCGGGAGCTCCATGACGAAGGGGGCGGGCTCCCCGGCGAAGGCTTTGCATTTCTTGAGCATGATTCCGGAGACCACCACGGCGGCGACGCCGATGAAAAAGGCCGACACCGCCACCCAGGCGGAGCCCCCGAACACCGCTCCGGCAAAGAGGCCGATGATGGGCAGCTTGGCTCCGCAGGGGATGAAGCCGGTGGTCATAATGGTCATCTTCCGGTCCCGGTCCTGCTCAATGGTCCGGGAGGCCATGATGCCCGGCACGCCGCAGCCCGTGGCCACCAGCATGGGGATGAAGCTCTTGCCGGAGAGGCCGAAGCGGCGGAAAATGCGGTCCATGATGAAGGCCACACGGGCCATGTAGCCCACGTCCTCCAGAACAGCCAGCAGCAAAAACAGCACCAGCATCTGAGGCACGAAGCCCAGCACCGCCCCCACGCCGGCCACGATGCCGTCCTGGATCAGTCCGTAGAGCCAGCCGCCCTCGGCCACGCCCAGAGCGCCCAGGATGGAGTCAAACAGGCCGGGGACCCACTCGCCGAAGAGCACATCGTTGGCCCAGTCGGTGCCCATGGTGCCGATGGAGACAGCCCAGCCGCCCATGGCCACGGCGTAGATGCAGAACATGACGCCCGCGAAAATGGGCAGGGCGAGGATGCGGTTGGTGACCACCCGGTCGATCCGGTCGGAGAGGGAGAGGCTGTGGGCGGCCGCCTTCTTTTTCACGGCCCGGTCCACCACCGAGCTGATATAGGAGTACCGCTGGTTGGTGACGATGCTTTCCGCGTCGTCGTCCAGCTCCTGCTCGCAGTCGGCGATGTGCGCCTCCAGGTGGGCGGCCAGCCCGGCGTCCAGGGCCAGCTCCTCCAGGACCTTCTCGTCCCGCTCGAAGAGCTTGATAGCATACCAGCGGAGATAGCGGTTGTCCACCTTCCCCTGGATGGATTCCTCGATGTGGGCCAGGGCGTGCTCCACGCTGCCGGTGAAGACGTGGGGCAACTCCCCTCTTTTCGGCCCCTGGGCGGCGGACACAGCTCTTTGCGCGGCCTCCAAACCACCCTCGCCTTTGAGAGCGCTCATCTCCACGACTTTGCAGCCCAGAGCCCGGCCCAGCTTGTCCAGATCGATCCGATCCCCGTTCTTCCGCACCAGGTCGATCATGTTCACCGCCACCACCACCGGGAGGCCCAGTTCGATGAGCTGGGTGGTGAGGTACAGGTTCCGCTCGATGTTGGTCCCGTCCACGATGTTCAAAATGGCGTCGGGCTTTTCGTTCACCAGGTACGACCGGGCCACCACCTCCTCCAGGGTGTAGGGGGAGAGAGAATAGATGCCGGGCAGGTCCTGGATGACCACGTCTTTCCGGCCCTTCAAGCGGCCCTCCTTCTTCTCCACGGTGACGCCGGGCCAGTTGCCCACGTATTGGTTGGACCCGGTGAGCTGGTTGAACAGGGTGGTCTTCCCGCAGTTCGGATTGCCCGCCAGGGCGATTTTTATATCCATAGCGCTGGTGCTCCTTTCTAAATAGTTATTTTAGACTAACTGCTGGGCCTAAAAAATAGAGGCGCTTTCGACTACCTCAATCATTTCAGCGTCCATCCTGCGGATCGACAGCTCATACCCCCGCAGGTTCAGCTCCATAGGGTCCCCCAGGGGGGCCACCTTCCGCACGAAAATCTCCACGCCCTTGGTAATGCCCATGTCCATGATTCGGCGCTTCACCGGGCCCTCCCCGTGGAGCCGCGCCACCGTGACGGTCTCGCCCACCTTGGCGTCCCTCAAAGTTCTCATCCCGTTTCCTCCTTCAAATCATAATGCGGTTCGCCAGCCCCCGGTCCAGGGCCACCCGGCTGTCCTTTACCTGTAAAATCAGATTTCCCGCGATTTCGCTGACCACCGTGACGGCGGCGCCCACCACAAAGCCCAGCTCCGCCAAGTGCTGGCGAATCTCATCCTTGCCGGTGATCTTGCGGATGGTAACGGTTTCTCCGGTTTTTGCCATGGAAAGCGGCATCATGACAGACCTCCTGTTGACGGGTTATTTTAGTTAGCAACTACTAACCCCCTCTACGGCCTCGTAGTTTAGCACGACTAACTCCGGCTGTCAAGAGGTTTTTTGAAAAAACTCAAAAATTTTCCCGGAGAGCGGAAGTTCGGCCGGAGCAAAAACATGCGGGCGAAAAGTGGACTTTTTTCGTAAAAATTAGGACAATTTTTTAATAAAGTTTAAATTTAGAGAACAAATCCTTGCGTGAAGGAAAAAATTTTACTATACTAACTTTACCGCCGTCCGGCGGATATCACCCGCCTTGGCGCGGGAGAGAGGAGCGCCGTGATGAACGTGCTGGTTTTGTCGGACTCCCATGGGAACATCGCCAATATGATACGAGCCGTGGAACGGGAATCCCCCCGGATGATTCTCCACCTGGGGGACTGCTGGCGGGACGGAGAGCGGCTCCACGACCGCTTCCCGGAGCTGCCCTTTGAACAGGTATACGGCAACTGCGACTACTTCCGGGGCTCCCGGGAGGCGGAGAAGCTGCTGTTCCTGAGGGACAAGCGGGTGCTGATGTGCCACGGGCACACCTACGGGGTGAAGCAGTCCCTGCTGGCGGCGGGCCTGGCGGCGGAGGAGAAGGACCTGGATCTCTTTTTGTTCGGCCACACCCACAAGCCCCTGGTGGACATGCGGGGGAAGACGCTGTTTTTAAACCCCGGCAGCATTGGGGACTACTCCCGGCCTACGTATGGGATTGTCACCTTGGAGAACGGGAAGCTAGACGCCCGGACGGTGCTGCTGCGGGAGTAAGCCGACCGCGGAACAATTCTATAACTGCTTTATAAAAGTTATTTTAACTATAAAGGAGAGGGAAAGCGTGAGGCGCTGCATTGCCTAAGCCGGAATCGTCCAAACTAACGTCAAATGAAAAAGGAGAAGATTTCATGACGATTCCGGCTCCCACGAAGCTGTACCCCAGGACAGGGGACAGCCAGACCATCTACTTGAGAAACGCCGTCCAGAATCCCAACATCGAGGTTGGGGATTTTACGATTTATAACGATTTTGTCCGCGATCCCAGGGACTTTCAGAAAAACAACGTGCTGTACCACTACCCCGTCAACGGCGATAAGCTGGTGATTGGGAAGTTCTGCTCCATCGCCTGCGGGGCCCGGTTTTTGATGAACAGTGCCAACCACGCCCTGGGCTCCCTGTCCACCTATGTGTTCCCCATTTTTTACGAGGAGTGGGACCACGGGATGCGGGTGACGGAGGCCTGGGACCACCGGGGAGACATTGTAATTGGAAACGACGTGTGGATCGGCTACGAGGCCGTGATTCTCTCCGGCGTCACCATTGGGGACGGGGCCATCGTGGCCGCCCGGTCCGTGGTGACCAAGGATGTGCCGCCCTATGCCGTCGTGGGCGGCGTTCCCGCCAGGCCCATCCGGCGGCGGTTTGACCAGGAGACCGCCGACGCGCTTTTAGAGCTGCGCTGGTGGGACTGGCCCCCGGAGAAGCTGGCGGGCAGCCTCCGGGCCATTCAGGCGGGAGACCTGGAAGCGCTGCGGCAGAGCCGCTAAGGTTATTCCGGCAGATAAAAAAGGACCGCGCTGCAGGCACAGCGCGGTCCTTTTTGTCGGCTTGAATTTATAGTAATACTTTATAAAATTTCATAGTCTACCGCCACCCGGTCTTCCCGGATGGACTTGCACAGGACGGAGACCGCCTTGTGCCGGGGGTCGTTCTTATAGGCTTCCAGGTCCTCCAGGCTCTGAAATTCACTGACCAGCACCGCGTCGTAGTTCCCAGGGGCCACGTTCCGGGCCACCTCGCTGCGGAGGAGCTGGGGCACAACTCCCTGCAAGGCCCGGAGGCCGCTTAAAAACCGTTCCTGTTCGTCTTCGGTGCCGGGGCGGAATTTCCACATGACAATATGGCGAATCATCGGCTCACTTCCTGTTCTTCCGGTTGTACGCTTCGATGCCAAGGCCCAGCAGCTCGATGGCCCGGGTCAGCTCCTTGGGCTGGGTGACGTAGGCGATGCGGACCTCGTTTTTCCCCTTGCCGGGGGTGGCGTAGAAGCCCTCGCCGGGGGCGTACATGACGGTCTCGCCCTGGTCCTCGAACTCCTGGAGGAGGAAATACTGAAGCTTCTCCGCGTCGTCCACCGGCAGGGTGGCCATGACGTAGAACGCGCCCTCCGGGGAGCTGTGGGTGACGCCGGGGAGCTTGGAGAGGGCGGCCACCAGGGCGTCCTTCCGGCGGCCGTACTCATCCCGAACAGAGGCCAGGTAATCCGGCGTCATGTGGCGGTACAGGGCGGCGGCGCCCAGCTGGTCCAACGTGGCGGCGCAGAGGCGGCCCTGGCAGATTTTCATGGCCAGCTCCATAAAGTGCTTGTTCCGGGAGATCAGCGCGCCCACCCGGGCGCCGCAGGAGGAGAAGCGCTTGGAGATGGAGTCGGTAACGATGATATTTTCCGCCGCGTCCTCGAACTCCAGCAGGGAGCTGAGCTTCTTCCCGGAGTAGATGATTTCCCGGTAGACCTCGTCGCTGACCAGGAAGAGGTTGTGCTCCTTGCAGATATCTACCAGGAGGCGCTGTTCCTCGCGGGTGAGCACCGCGCCGGTGGGGTTGCCGGGGTTGGTGACCATGATGGCCTTGGTGCGGGGGGTGATGAGGGGCTCGATTTTCTCCCGGCGGGCGAAGCGGTAGCCCTCCTCCGCCGTGGTGGGGATGGGGACGATTTTGCCGCCGGTGACGCCGATGAAGGTGTCGTAGTTGGGATAGAAGGGCTCGGGGATCAAGACCTCGTCCCCGTCGTCCAGGATGCAGGCGGCGGTGAGCTGCAGCGCCTCGCTGCCGCCGTAAGTAGCCAGGATATCCTCCGGCGCAAGAGAGACGCCGAAGCTCTTATAATAGTCCCCCACGGCCTCCAGGTACACGTCCACGCCGCCGGCGGGGGCGTAGGCCAGAACGGGGTCTTGGAAGCCCCGCACGGCGTCAAAGAATGCCTGGGGGGTCTCCACGTCGGGCTGTCCGATGTTCAGATGGAGGACGCGCCGCCCGGCTGCCTCCGCCGCCACCACATAGGGGTGGAATTTCCGAATGGGGGAGAGGCTGCACGCCTCGCATTTGCTGGAAAACTTCATCCTTTTCGCCTCCTTGGGACTTTGAGCTTTGTAGTACGCGGACCGCGTATTTTTCTATTGTAGCACCTCCGCGGCCCTTGTCAAACGCTTTTCCAAAAATCGTCGTTTTGCCCGACGGGGCCCGGCGCGCCGGGGCGAGGGCTGGTCAAAGTGCGCAAAGGGGGGCGCTTCGGCCGGGAGGGGAGCGGAGGATCCCCGCCAAAAGATTCCAGTTTCAGGGACCTCCCGGCGAAAAGGGCGGAAAAATTTCAGAAAAGTGGTTGACATTTCGGAAGAGGCTACTATAATAGGGGCCAGCATGATAGAGGCGCGGACGTCAAGAGTACGCCTCCCCAAGGGTTCAGGAGCCGGGGAGGGGGAAAGGGGCTTCCGCCGAGGTTTCGCCGTTCCGGCCTGAGTGGGACGCGAAGCCGGGCCGCAGGATAATATCCTGTGGACTGTCACTCCCTTGGGAGTGGAGCGCTGTCGTGGATTCATCCGTTTCGTGTGTTCGGGTTGAAGTCATGACGAGCTGTCATGACTTCATTTTCATTTAGGAGAGAGCGTTATGAAAAACCTGAAAAAGCGGTTTCTGCCTCTGCTGGCGGTTATGCTGCTGCTGTGCGCGGCCATGACCGTCCCGGCCCTTGCCGCCGGGGAGGACCCCACGGAGCTGGCGGGCACGAAGTACATCGAGTGCCCCGACTGCGGAACCTCCGGCGTCGTCCTTTCCGACGAGGGAGAGGCCGTCCCCTGCGAGACCTGCGCGGACAGCGGCTATGTGGGCTATGTGGAGTCCCCCAGCCCCTTCTACAACACCTTCTGGTCCTTAATTCCCCCCATCATCGCCATCGCCCTGGCCCTGATTACCAAGGAGGTCTATTCCTCCCTGTTCTTAGGGATCCTGGTGGGCGGCCTGCTGTACTCCAACTTTGCCTTTGAGGGCACCATTCTCCATGTGTTCAACGACGGCATCGTGGCCTCCGTCACCGATTCCTACAACATGGGCATCCTGATCTTCCTGATCATCCTGGGCTCCATGGTGTGCCTGATGAACAAGGCGGGGGGCTCCGCCGCCTTCGGCCGCTGGGCCAAGGACCACATCAAGTCCCGCGTCGGCGCGCAGCTGGCCTCCGTCCTCTTGGGCGTGCTGATTTTCATCGACGACTACTTCAACTGCCTCACCGTGGGCTCCGTCATGCGGCCCATCACGGACAAGCACAACATCTCCCGGGCCAAGCTGGCCTATATCATCGACGCCACGGCGGCCCCGGTGTGCATCATCGCCCCCATCAGCTCCTGGGCCGCGGCCGTTGCCGGCTTCGCCGAGGACGGCCAGGGCTTTAACCTCTTCCTGCGGGCCATCCCCTACAACTACTACGCCCTGCTGACCATCGTCATGATGGTGGGCATGATTGTCATGAAGACGGAATTTGGCCCCATGGCCAAGTTTGAGAAGAACGCCCTGCAGGGCGACCTCTTCTCCGGCTCCAACCCCTACGCCGGGGCGGAGGACGACGCCCCCGAGGACAAGGGCACGGTCCTGGACCTGGTCCTCCCCGTGGTGGTCCTCATCATCTGCTGCGTCATTGGCATGATTTACTCCGGCGGCTTCTTCGAGGGCGAGGGCTTCATCTCCGCCTTCTCCAACTCCGACGCCTCCGTGGGACTGATGCTGGGTTCCGCCTTCGCCCTGGTCTTCACACTGGCCTACTACCTCATCCGCCGCTCCATGAGCTTCAAGGAGATGATGGGCTGCATCCCCGAGGGCTTCAAGGCCATGGTGCCCGCCATCATGATTCTGACCTTTGCCTGGAGCCTGAAGAACATGACGGACTCCCTGGGCGCGAAATTCTTTGTCCGGGACTTCGTCCGCACCTCCGCCAGCGGTCTCCAGATGATTCTGCCCCTCATCGTCTTCGCCATCGGCTGCCTGCTGGCCTTCGCCACCGGCACCTCCTGGGGCACCTTCGGCATCCTGATTCCCATTGTGCAGAACGTCTTCTCCATGGACAACCCCATGGCCATCGTCTGCATCTCCGCCTGCATGGCGGGCGCGGTCTGCGGCGACCACTGCTCCCCCATCTCCGACACCACCATCATGGCCTCCGCCGGCGCCCAGTGCGACCATGTGAACCATGTGTCCACGCAATTGCCCTACGCCATCACCTGCGCGGTGGTGTCCGGCGTGACCTACCTCATCGCGGGCATCCTGGTCAGCGCCGGGGCCCCCGGTCTGTTGGGCCTGCCCATCGGCATTGTGCTGATGATCGGCGCGCTGTTTGTGCTCCGGTCCAAGAATCCCAGCGTCAACTAAACCAGCCCCCGGAAGGAACTCCACCTTCCTTCTGTCCGCGCCCGGTCAAAAACCGGGCGCGGGGCTTTTTTTCGCTTGACTTTCTCGCAGAACTGTATTATTATACCAGTGTACCAATTCAATAATACAATCGAAAGGAAGTATGCGCATGGAGAGCATAAGAACAAGGGGCCTCAGCGCCTCGGGGCTGAAATGGATTGCCCTGGCCTTGATGGTCCTGGACCACATCCACTATATGTTTGCCTACACGGGCCGGGCACCGGAGTGGTTCAGTATGCTGGGGCGGCTGGCCGCGCCGCTGTTCCTCTTCTGCCTGGCGGAGGGCTTTTCCCATACCCATGACCGAAGGAAGTACTTCATAAAAGTATACGCAATCCACCTGCTGATGTCCGGTCTGCTGTTTTTGATGCTGTGCGGCCTCCTGCCGGTCCGACCCGACGGGTTCTATCCCATGAATGGCATGATGACCTCGTTCTCTATTTTGATGGTGGTCTTCCAGGGCATGGACTGGCTGGGGGAGAAGCGCTGGGGACCGGGGCTGGCGGCGGTGGTCCTGCCCCTGGTGTGGCCTGTCCTGGCAAGTATGCTCATGGGGATGGTCCCCGCTCTCCAGATGCCCCTGTCCGCCCTGGGCTATACGCTGCTGCCTATGTGGAACTCGAATCCGGACGCCGGTATCGGCACGATTCTCACGGGGATTCTGCTGTATGGCTTTCGAAAGAACCGAAGGGTCCAGGCCGGCGTGTTTGCGGGCTTCACGGCGCTTTATGATTTCCTTTATCCTCTGCTGGTGTTCTCCCGGTCCCCAGGGTTTCATTGGACCATGATGTTCACCACCGTCTACGAGTGGTACGGGGCCCTTGCGGCCACCCTGATGCTGTGTTACAATGGAGAACGGGGACGGGGGCCGAAGCGGTTCTTCTACGTGTTCTACCCCGCCCACGTCTACATCTTATACGCGCTGTCCTGGGCGGCGTATCCCCTCTTGGCGGGAGGCTGACCGGACAGGGAAGGAGGGGCCATGAAAGCGAGGATGGCGAAAATCGCCGGGAAGGCAGCCCGCTGGCTGCTGGCCGTTCTGGCGGTCCAGGCCCTGCTGTGGGCGGTCCTGGGCTGGTCCCCGGTGCTGGGAAACCTGGTCTCCGCCGTACAATTGCGGACCTACGCCTCCCAGGTCTGGCCGGGCCTGGAGCCGGTGGGCCCCTGGGCCTGGTATGATTTAAAGAACGGCGGCTACGGTCTGGGGTTTGCCCTGGAAAACGGTGGAGGACGCCGTGCCCTCAGCTATGACTTAAAGTCCGGGCTGGTGTACGACGAACGGCGGGAGACGGTTTTGCGGAAAGAGTTGGGCATCGCTGAAAGCCCGCAGGTCAATGGGCACATGGCCTTCTGGTGGGCCCGTTGGACTCCCAGAGACCCGGACACGCCGGTGGTCGGTATCCGCATTGACTTTCGCGACAAGCGCAGCGCCCCGGTACCGGATGAGGAAGCCATGCGGGCGGCCATGGCGGACCGGGCCATGGAGCTCTATGCGGAGCTGTCCCCCCGGACCCCGGTCCACACGGTTTCCGTGCACTATAACCATGAGGCCCAGAAGGACAAGCACGGCGGATATTTGTGGCACACCATCACGGTAGACCTGCCGGAGGACACGCCGCTGACAAGAGAGATGGTGCTCTCCGGGAAGCTGACAAGCCGCTAGAGAAAGGAGCGCCGCTATGCGCACGATTTTTGAAAATTTGCTGACCCTGCTGGAGCGGGGAGAGGACGCGGTGCTGGCCACGGTGGCCTCCGCCCAGGGGTCCACTCCTCGGGGGGCCGGGTCCCAGC